>JAJFUB010000137.1 GCA_021372615.1 bacterium
ACCGACCGCGACCGTCGTTCACTTGCCACTTGCCACATGGCACTCGTCACTCATCACTATCCGTACTTGGCGTTCAGGACGTCCACGGCCGCCTTGCACTGCCGGGTCACGTCCCAGGCATTCGGCCAGAAGCACAGGTCAATGGTCCACCAGTTGTGCGGCATCTGGTTCTGGTTCAGCTCCGGGAGCAGCTCGTCGAAGTTGAGCACGCCCTCGCCGAACGGCGCGTGGGTCGAGGTCTCCTCGTCGTGCAGCGTGCCATCCGAGTCAATCAGATGCACGTGGTTGATCTTGCCGCGCAGCTTCTGTGCCAGTTCCAGGCAGCCGCCCGGCAGCGTCTCCTTCTCCCCCGGCTGCCGCGCGCCGACGGCGGCGACCATGTGGCCGTGGCAGGTGTCGAACTGTACGCCGAAGTTGTCGCTGTTGACCTCTTCGACAATGCGCAGAATGTCCGAGGGCTTGTTGAAGGCGAAGCCGGGCTCGAACTCCCAGGTCATGTAGACGCCCCGGTCGCCGGCCGCCCGCGCGCAGTGCTGCCAGGCCCGGACGACGTTACCACGGGCGACCTCGGGGTCAACCTGGTCGAAGATCGTGGGGGGCTGGACGGTGTCCACGCGGATGCCCTGGATGCCCAGGTCCGCACAGAAGTCCAGGTTCTTGCGGAAGGCCTCCAGGTAGTCGGAGGTGTCGTCGGTGTCAATCAGGTGCTCGCCCCACAGGTTCGCCGCCAGGCCGGAAAAGCGCAGGCCGAGGCCGGCCAGTTGCTCCTTGCACGCCGCGCGCTGGTCGGCGGTCGGCATGTCGTCGGGATTGGGATGGGGCGGGAAGCCGCCCAACTCGACGCCCTGGAAGCCCAGATCCCGCAGAGTCGTGATGACTTCACCCCACGGCACCGGATGATCGGCGTACGGCCCGATCGAGTACGCCCACGAACCGATGGAAATGTCCTTCATGCTCATGCGCCTCCTCGGTGACTGACAGAACCATTCGTCTCATTCCGCATCGCCGGCCCCTTCCCCTTCCCGTCTGCAGCGCCGCGCGCGGAGGGTTCCGCGCCGCAGCCACCGAACAATGGGGTGGCATCCCCATGCCGCAGACCGAGAGAGAGTGATGACCGTGCGCACCCCGTGGCTCCCTGTCGTGGCCGTGATCCTGTGCTGTGTCGCCGCCTCCGCCGCCCTGGCCGAGCACCAGAGCTTCCCGCTCGAGACCCTGCAGACAGCCGCCTGTCGCGTCTCGGGCGGCAAGGTCGTGCTGGGCGAGTGGTTCGACATGGGCGCGGGGCCGGGCCTGGCCATGGAGGCCGAGGCGGCGGTGGACCTGGTGGCCGACCCGGCGGACGGCCTGGCCGACGCGGAGTGCTCGGGCGGGCGCTGCGTGGTCAGAGTGGATCGCGCGCTTTTCCCGATCAACGTCACGCGGGCCGGGCGCTACCGGCGCTGGATACGGGGGTTCTTCCCCAAGGGCGGCGGCTGGGTGCACAGCGAGTCCCTGGACTACGGCTCTCCGCAGTGGCACACCGATTGCGACGGCGACACAGCCGGGCGGTGGGTGTGGGTGGCGGGGCCGGTGTACGACCTGTCGGCCGGGGTGCACCTGCTGTGGCTGCACAACTGGCACGGCGGCGCGAAGCTGGACAAGGTGGTGCTGCTGCCCGAGGGCGCAGCCGCGCCCGAAGGCGTGGGACCGGCGGTGACGCCGCGTGCCCCCGCGCGCGCGGGCTGGGTGCTGACGCCCCAACTGGCGACCCCCGGGTTGACCGGCAAGCCCCAGGCGCAGTGGCCGGTCGAGACCGGTGGGGGCCAGGCCGGCTTCGCGATCTCGCTCGACAGCGGCAAGAACTGGCAGCCCCTCGGCAGTGCTGTCGCGGCGCCGGGCGCCGCGGCCCTCGTGCTCCGAGCGGCCCTGTCGGCGGGGGCCGCCGGCGCCGGCCCGGCCCTGGGTGCCCCGAGTGTGGACTACACGATTGACGCCCGGGCCTTCATCGCCCTGGAGAACGCCGACGTGCGCGCGCTGTTCCTGCGCACGACCGGCGGCCTGGTGGACCTGCTGAACAAGCGGACCGGCGTGCACTGCCTTAGTGGCGGCTCGGCCGCACCGCCCTTCGAGCTACGGCAGTTGCCGGCCGGCGAGAAGAAGCCGGTGGCGCTCGTGCCCGAGCAGTTGCACCTGGTGTCGCTGCAGAACACACCCACCAGCCTGACAGCGCGCTATGTCGTGGCGGAGCGGGCGCGGGCGGAGCTGCGGGTGGCGCTCAGCGGGGCGGAGCTGACCTGGACGCTGGAGGTGGACAATTCATCCGACCTGGATATCGTCGAGGTCGCCTGCCCGCATGTCCGGGGCGTGCAACTGGGGCCGGTGTCTACCGATGATCTGCTGATTACGCCCAACTGGCAGGGCGGCGTCGAGACATCCGATCCCGTCCACGCCAACGGCGGCAGCGTCCGCTACCCCTGCGGCGGCGGCGCGGCGTGGCTCGACCTGTACGAGCGCACCCCCGCCCAGGGGCTGTACCTGTCGGCCCACGACCCGAGCCTGATGGGCTGCGTGCTGGACGCCCGGTCGGAGGCCGACACGGGCACGCTGACCTTCAGCGTCACGAAATGGGCGCATGTCAGGCCGGGGAAGCGCTGGACGACCCCGCCGGCGGTCATCGGCGTCCACACGGGCGACTGGCACGTCGCGGCCGATGCCTACCGGACCTGGGCCCAGACGTGGCTGCACCGGCCCACGCCGCCCGAATGGGTGCGTGAAGCGGACGGCTGGTATGGGCTCGTGGTCAGCGCCGACAGCAGCCGTGTGCCCTTCCGTGACATGCCGCAGGCCCTCAAGCGGGCCCGCGACCTGGGCACGAACTACATCCAGGTCTGGGGGCAGATGACCGGCGGGTCGAACTGCGACTCGCTGCCGTACCCGAATCCCGTGCTGGGCAGCCTGGACGAGTTCAGGGCCGCCATCGCCGAAGTGCAGCGTTGGGGCGGGCACATCACGTTCTATGTCTCCAGCCAGTTCTGGAAGGTCAAGGCGCGCGACGGGGACAGTGTGGGCTCGACGCCGCGCAGCATGATACCGGCCTCGGTCCCGATCTGGAACTGGGACGAATGGCGCGCCTACGCCACCCGCGGCTATGGCGGGGAGTTCTCGGGCGACACGAAGCTGACGGAGGCCGAGCAGCAGCGCTACGAGACGCCGTGGGCGCGCACCATCCTGTGCCCGTACACCGACGCCTGGGCCAACCAGCACCTGCTGGGCTGGACCGTGAAGCAGTATGGCGCCAACTATGGGGCCAGCGGCATCTACCTGGACGAGACATGCGCGGCGGGCGAGCGCATGTGCGTTGCGGCCAACCATGGGCACGAGCACCACGGCATCTGGGGCGCCTCGTTGACCCGCGACATGCAGCGCATGGTCACCGAGGGCCGCAAGCGCGACCCAAACTGGATGTTCGCCATGGAGGGCTGCGGCGACGCGGTCGGGCAGTGGGCCGACGTGAACCTGATCTCGCCGGCTTCGGCCAAGAAGAAGGGCCAGTGGGGCGCCAATCGCCGCTTTGCCCCGGAGGTCTTCCACTACACCTTCCCCGACTACCTCCTCTACGATGGCATCGCCAACGGCACCTACGGCATCTCAGCCGAGGAGACGTTCCTCAATGTTCACCTGCACGGCAACCGCTACGACGCCTTCTCGGTCGAGCCGGCCAAGCCCCTGGTGGCGCTGCGCCAGAAGGTCAAGCAGGTGCTGTATCGCGCCCGCTTCATGGACAATGTGGGCCTGACGGTCAGCGACCCGGCCGTACAGGCGAAGCTCAACACCCTCAAGGATGCGCGCAACGATGTCCGCCTCGTCAACCTCGTGAACGTGCCGGGGCAGGACGGGGTAACCGTGACCGTCCGTGACGTGCCCGCCGGCGAGGTTCGGGGGTACTACTTCGATGTCGAGGGCCGGGAAGGGCCGGTCAAGGTGCAGACCGGCGCCGACGGGGTAAGCTTCACTGCGCCGTTGGGCAAAGCCAGCAGCGTACTGCTGGCGGGGCGCTGCGAGCCGCTGGTCCGGCCGGCCGTGGCGTCGGTCGTGGCGGGCGAGAGCGGCCAGATTGCCGTGACGCTCACCAACCCCGGCGCACGGCCGATCACGGGGAAGCTCAGCCTCCAGGAGGCCCTGCCGGACCTCAACGCCGCGCCGGTCACCGTCACGGTCCCGGCGGGCAGCTCAGTCGCTGCTGCCGTTCCTCTGCGCACCGCCGCCAGGGCCGAGCGCCGCTGTCGGTCCGGCCACGTGCTCTTCACCGCCCCGAACACGAGCGTGCGGCGGCCTGTAGACGTGCTGGTGACCAGTCCCTTCGAGGTGTCGGCAGGCTTGCGGGGGGCGCGGCTGACGCTGACACTGCGCAACCTGGGGCGCACCGCACGCGAAGGCACCGTGACGGTCACCGGCGGCCCGTTGGCGGCGCTGCAGCAGGCGTTCAGCCTCGCGCCCGAGCGGGAGGCGGCGCTGACCTTCGAGGCCCCGGCGCTGGCGGAGCTGCGGCAGGTCACGCCCTGCCAGGCGGCGATCAGCTCCGAGGGAACCACCGACACGCAGAGCTTCTCCCTGCGTCCACTGGTGCTCAACGGGGGGTTCGAGGAGCCCGGGGCCGAGGGCCGGCCGGGCGGCTGGGGTTGCCAACACGGGGAGATGGTGAGCACCGACGGCGAGGCGGCCGAAGGGCAGCGCTGCCTGAAGCTGCAGGGCAAGCCCGGCCTGTTCGTCGAGGCCGACCAGGTGATCCCAGTCCAGACCGGCCAGAGCTACACGATGCGCTGCCGCATGAAGCGCACCCCTGGCCGGGCGGGGTCGCTGGGCCCGGCGGTGGTGCTCTTCCTGAAGCGGGGGCCGGAACGCTACGTGCGCCTGCCGAAGGTGTCGAAGCTGCCGGACGACCAGTGGAACGACTACGCCGCCGACTTCACCGTCGGCGAGGACGTGGCCCGCGTTGCCATCTACCTGTACAACGTGGATAGCGAGGCGACCGTCTGGTACGACGCGGTGACCGTGGAATAGGGGAGGCGTAGCCCGGGGTACCTGACCGTGGGGCCCGGCGCACACGACGCGCCACCCACGGCCTGTGCTCGCCCGTAGCGCGGGTGGCCTCGCCCGCGCTATCCATACCGGTGGGCGCGGACGGCGTCGTGGAAGGCCACGATGGCCTCCCAGGAGACCTCGTCGGTGAGGGTGTGGCAGGGGGCGGCGAGGTAGCCTCCGCCGGGGGCCATGACGGCCAGCGTGTCGCGCACGCCGGCGATGACCTGCTCGGGTGTCGTGCGCGCCAGGACGCTCTGCGCCCCCACCCCGCCCCAGAAGGCCAGGTCGCGCCCGTACTCGCACTTGAGGAACGGCAGGTCCATCGCCTCGGCCTGCACCGCCTCCAGCACGTCCACCCCGATCTCAATCAGGTCCGGGATCAGCGGCGTCACGTGCCCGCAGCAGTGGAAGGCGATCTTGACGGGCGCGAGGGCCCGGACATGGGCGACGATGCGCTCGTGGCGCGGGCGGTACCACTGGCGATACTGCGCCGGGCTCATCACGAGCGAGCGCTGGGTGCCCAGGTCGTCACCGATCCACACGATATCCACTCCCGCCGCCGCGTACGCGCCGTACAGCGCGCACTTCCACTCCGTGATCTCATCCAGGAGCGACGCGAAGCCGCGCGGGTCCTCGTAGGGGGCGATGAGCGTCTCGGCGTCGCCGATCCAGTGCTTGGCCTGCTCGAAGACGCCGCAGAAGTAGCCGCCGGCTACGGCCAACCCGCGCTCGTGCAGGCGCGTGGCCGCTGCTCTCGTGGCGCCGAGCGCTTCGGGGGTGGGGAGGGGAGTGCGGTCGCCGGGCTCGCCGGAGGCCTCCGGCAGGGCCAGCGATACGTAGCGCACATCGTGGCCGAAGTAGTCGGCGAACTCGACCGGGCCCGCCTCGGCCTGCAGCCGCGCCATTGCCTCGGGGGAGGGCCGCAGGTTGTACGGCACGCGGTCGGCTTCCTCGTGGCGCAGGGCTGTCAGCACGCGCTCGCGTGGCGTCATGGTCACTCCTGGTCCATGTCACCGCGACGCTGCGTCAGGCGCTGGCGGCGCCGCTCCCGACGGCGCTGCTCGCGCTTCGAGCCGCCGAAGGGTCCGCCCTTGATGCCGCCGTCGGTGATGTGGCGGTAATGGATGGGGTTGCGCCCCAGGACCGGCTTGCGGCCCTGCTTCCGTCTGCCCGTACGCATGACGTCCCGTCCCACTGCCCCAAGGTGCGCGCGCCGCCGACAGCGAAGCCTATGTCACTGCGACGCCCCGCACAAGGATGGCACTCACATGGCCGACACAGAGCGCTTTGGCGTGTCCATGGATGGCGACCTGCTCGCCGCCTTCGACCAGCGCATCGAGCAAGCCGGCTACCCCAACCGCTCCGAGGCGATCCGCGACCTCGTCCGCGACTACCTGGTCGAGCAGCGGATACAGGCCCCCGACGCCCACGTCATCGGCACCGTCACGATCATGTACGACCACCACTCCCGGCTGCTGGGCGAGCGCCTGACCGACCTGCAGCATGACCACCACGACGCCATCCGCTGCACCACCCATGTCCACCTGGATGCGCACAACTGTGTCGAGGTGATCGTGCTGTCGGGGACCTCCGCGCAGGTTCGTGAGATCGCCGAGGGGCTCATCAGCACGCGTGGCGTCCAGCACGGGCGGCTGGTGATGACCGCGCCGCAGTAGCTACATGAGGGGTCTGTCCCCGCACGGTCGACGGAGCCGACCGCAGGGGGCTGACCCCGGCGCAGCCAGTCTCGGGCAATCGGGTCAGCCCCCTGCGGGCCGATGCGACCGGCCCTCCGGGGACAGACCCCGCGCGCTACTCCAGGCGGCCCGCTCGCAACAACAGGACGCGGTCGGCATACCGGTCCACGGCCGGGTCGTGCGTCACCAGCACAATGGTCTTCCCCGCGCGGTGCAAGTCGGCCAGGCAGTCCATGACCACCCCGCCGGTCTCCGTGTCCAGGTTCCCGGTTGGTTCGTCGGCCAGCAGCAGCCACGGGTCATTGATGAGCGCCCGAGCGATGGCCGTGCGCTGCCGCTCCCCGGTGCTCAGCTCCGCCGGGCAGTGATCCAGGCGGTCCTGCAGGCCGAAGCGCTCCAGTAGCTCCAGGGCGCGGACCCTCGGATCCTGCCGTCGGGCGCGCATCCCATCGCTACCAACGTGGCTGAGCAGTCTACCCGGCAGGATCACGTTCTCGAGGACCGACAGGTACGGGACGAGGTGGAACATCTGGAAGACGAAGCCGACGTTCCGGGCGCGGAAGCGCGAACGGCCCTGGCCGCCGAGAGCATAGAGGTCCTCGCCGCGCACCGTCACCGTCCCCGCCGTGGGCCGGATCATGCCGGCGATGGTCAGCAGGAGCGTGGACTTGCCGCTGCCGCTGGGGCCGCGCACGGCCACGAAATCACCTTCGGCGACCTCCAGGTCCATGCCGTCGAGGGCCCGTACCGGCCCGTGACGCCCCTGGAACGTCTTGCTCACGCCCACGAGGCGAACCACATCATTCCTCCATCAGCGTCCGGGCCGGGTCTTGCGTGACGGCCACCATGGCCGGCAGCAGACTCGCCAGCGCCGTGATCGCCACGCAGCCCAGAACTGTGCGCGGCAGCAAGTCCACGGCCGGCTTGACCTTGGCGAACGTCAGCTTGAAGATGTCCGCGCCATACGCCCCCGCCAGCCACGTCCCCACGGCAAAGCCGAGCAGTGCGCCCAGCGCGCCGATCAGCACCGCGCGCCCCAGGAACAGCACGGCCACGTGCCCCGAGCCGAACCCGAGCGCCCGCAGCACACCGATCTCCTGCCGCCGCTCCCGCACGTTCAGCCAGGCCAGCAGCGCCACCCACAGGGCGGCAGTGAGCACCACCGTGCCGACCACGACGCCGGCGTTCTGCTCGACCATCTGGCGTGTCTCCACGCGCGCCGTAGCGATGGTGCGCAACTCCGTGACGTACGTGTCTGGCAACACCTTGGCAATGCGCCCGCGGAGGATGGACAGCGCCCCGCCCGTGCACAGGCAGCCCAGGGCCTGGATCGTGTTGATCCGCCCCGGCCTCTTCAGAATCTTCTGCGCGTCGGCCAGGTGCGTGTAGAGCCGCACGTCTTCCTTGCTGGCGTCCTCGATCATGCAGCGCGCGACCTTCAGAGGCACGCCCTGGATCTCGATCCGCTGCCCCTCCTTGAGGCCCAGGTCATGCGCGATGGCATAGCCGACGAAGCACTCGCCGGGCCCCACGCTGTAGCCCATGGGGTCCTTGCCGGGTGCGTCCACGGCATTCCGCTCAGGCAGGATCCCCGTGAGGACGATCTCCAGGCCGCGCCAGGCCAGCCGCTGCTGCAGCGTGGCCACATAGTGATCGGCGCCGATGCCGGGGGTCTGGGCCAGCTTCTGCACATAGGCCTCGGGCATGTCGCCCCGGACCGTGTCAGTGGACCAGTACTGGGCCAGGTCGGCCTGGCCCGGCAGGACCAGCAGGTTGAAGCCCAGATTCCGCATCAGGCGCTTGGCCTCGACATTGGCCGCGCGCCCCATGGCCGTCAGACCCACGACGAGCGCCGCCGCGCAGGCGACAGCCAGCAGCGCCAGCATGAAGCTCAGCCAACGCAACCGCAGTTCGCGCACCATCAGGAGCCAAGGGGACATCAGGTGTGCCTCCGGTTGAGCCAGACCAGCAGGGCCGAGCCGCCCACCGCCGCCGCGGCGATGACCCCGCCGACGACCGCCGCGGCACGCCAACTGTGCTGCTCTAGCCCGGCCCCCTGGTCGCCGTTGGCCGGCGCATCCGGGTCCGGCTGCGACGCCGGCGGCTTCGCTTCCTGCTGGACATCGAACTCCATATAGCCGGTCGTCGGCTCGGGCACGGTCTCGCCGGGCACCAGCGCCGAGTCCCGGGCCCGGAAGCTCTTCCACACGCCGGACAGCGTCGCGGCCACATTGGGGCTGTCGGGGTCGAAGCCGAGGGCCTCGCGGACCTGCTGGCGGATGTCGTTGCCCCAGTTCAGCGGCAGCGCCGGGCCGAGCAGCCAGGTCGGGTCCGCGGTGCAGGTGCAGTTCTTGCCCAGCAGGTGGAACAGCTCCAGGAAGCGCCCCTCGGTGGCCTGTGTCGCCGTCAGCACCGGTCCCACGCGCCGCCCCCGGCCGAACAGCACCGCCGCTCGCGTGGCGCGCGGGTCACCCTCGTCCAGACCGACGCTCCAGCGCAGAACCCGCTCCCGTGGGTCATCCGCCCGCACGCGCACGACGGCCGGCGCCACGGCGACCGGATCGCCCATCTCGGGCTTGAAGCCCACGAGCTTGTCGGCCGCCTTGCCCGCCGCCTTCAGGACGGTCGTGTTCTGCGCCTTGTCGGCGCCCTCCACGACCACGACGACACACCAGGCGCTGATGATGTCCCGGACAATCTCCCGGCGCTTGGGCGAATCCACCGCCTGGCGGCACACGTCTGTGAGAGCCTGCTCGGGGTCGCTCGACTCGGGCAGGGGGCCCTCGGTCACACGGTCATCCGGTGACACGAGCAGCGCCTGTCCCTCCTCCGTCGGGACGGCCTCCAGCTTCGCGCGCAGGGGATGCTGCGGCTCGCGCTGAGTGTCCAGCACGTCCGGCCGGACATTCGCCTGGTCGAGGACCCGGCCGGCGACCTTCTCGTGGAGCGCCTGGGTGGCGGCCAGGGCGTCCGGGCGGGCGCCGTGCGACAGCCAGATGAGGCGATAGGGCACCGGGTCGCGGATGATGAAGCCCGAGTCGCGAATGGCGTAGGGGCAGGCCCACGCCGGCAGCGCGAGCGCCACCGCTAGGGCCGGCAAGAGGGCCAGACGTAGTCTCATGGTAGTCTCCAACGGAACCATCTGGGGAAGTGTTCGCACTTGCGCGACCAAGTCCTTCCCATAGGCGCGCAGGTCATGGAGGGGCGCTGGCGAAGTTGTACCTCGTTCTTGCCGGACTATTGCCGACAGAGGTGACGCCTCGTGAAAGCGCCGACTCGTCTGGCCGTCCTTATGCTGCTACTGGTTGCCATCTCCGCAAGTTGGGCCGAGGACTGGCCCACCTACCAGCACGACATGGCGCGCAGTGGTGTCAGCGGCGAGCAACTCGCCATGCCGCTCAGCCGGCAGTGGCTGCACCAGCCGTCCGCCCCCCCCAAGGCTGCCTGGGCCGATCCGCAGCCGGTCGCTGTCGAAGGTGTCGTCGAGCCCCCCAAGGTCAAGTTCGATGACGCCTTCTATACCACGTCTGCCGCGGGCCTGGTGTTCTATGGCTCCTCGACCCAGAACTACGTCTGCGCTCTGGATGCGACGACCGGGCAGGTGCGCTGGCGCGTCATCGTGGACGGCCCGGTACGCCTGGCGCCCGTCTACGACCAGGGCCGCCTGTACTTCGGCTCGGACGACGGCTACCTCTACTGCGTAGGCGCTGCTGACGGCAAGCTCGTGTGGAAGCGCCTGGTGGGGGCCACGACGGAGCGCTTGCTGGGCCATGGCCGTATGATCTCGCTGTGGCCGGTGCGAACGGGGCTGGTGGTGGACGGCGGCATCGTCTACTACACCGCCGGGATCTTCCCCGGCGAGCGTGTCTACATCGGCGCGGCCAGGGCCGCTGACGGCTCGACCGTGTGGAGCAATGAGACGGTGGACGACCAGCTCGGCGGCACCGGCAATGTCTCCCCCCAGGGCTACCTGCTGGCCTCGAAGACGACCCTCTATGTGCCTTCCGGGCGCAGCCTGCCGGCGGCCTTCAACCGTGCCGACGGCAAGTTCATGTTCCAGCGCGGTGACGGCCGTTGGAACTACGGTGTGGTCGGTGGCTGCTACGCGCTGCTGGCCGATGACAAGCTCTACGGGGGGACGGGGCAGATCATCGGCTACGAGCAGAGCACCGGCGCGCAGGGCTTCGCCTGGTTCCCCGGCAAGCGCCTGCTGGTGACGTCCGACACGTCCTACATGCTCAATGACTCCGGCATCACGGCTCTGGACCGCGTCAAGTACCCGGAGGCCAGTCGGCGCCTGGTCAACTGCAAGTTCCGCCGCACCAGCCTGAGCCAGGTGCGCCCGCGGCCGGCGGACTACCAGCAGAAACTCGACGCCATCAACGCCGACGAGAAGCAGGCCCAGGCCGATGTGGAGGCCTGCACGCGCTTCCGCTTCGAGCGGCAGAAGCTGGAGAGCATGATCGTTGCCGGCGACACGGTGTTCGCCGGCGGCGAGAACGAGGTCCTCGCCATCAGCGCGAAGTCGGGGCAACAGCTGTGGTCAGCGCCGCTGCAGGGCGTCGTCCGGGGACTGGCGGTGGCCGACAAGCGCCTGCTGGCGAGCACCGACGGCGGCGCGATCGTGTGCTTTGCCACCGGGGCGGCGGGGGCACCGTCGCCGAGCGGCGGGGTACAAGCCCCCGCCCCACAGGCCTTCCCTCGCGATGCCATGACCTCCGTGTTTGAGAAGGCCGCCGACAGCATCCTGAAGCTCTCGGGCGTCAAGCGCGGCTACTGTCTGGTGCTGGGCAGCCGCACCGGGCGGCTGGCGTGCGAGTTGGCGAAGCGCTCCGATCTGACGATCTATGGCGTGGACAGCGACCCGGCGCGTGTGGTTGCCGCTCGGGAGGCGCTGCTGGCCGCGGGCCTGTACGGCACCCGCGTGACCGTGGACCACTGGCCCGCCGGTCCCCTGCCGTATGCGGACTACTGCGCCAACCTGATCGTCTCCGAGGAGACACTGACCACCGGGGCACTACCGACCTCGCAGGCCGACATCATCCGGCACCTGAAGCCGTGCGGTGGCGTGCTGTGTCTGGGGCAGGGCGGCAAGCCCACTGTGACACGGGCCGCCCTGGCGGGGTGCATCAGCGGCGACGAGATGGGCAAGCCGGCAGTGAGCGACAAGGGCGGGCTGTGGGCGGCCTGGACGCGCGGGACGCTGCCCGGCGCCGGGCAGTGGACCCACCAGTACGGCGACCCGGGCAACACCGCCTCCTCCACCGACACGGCCCTCAAGTGCCCGCTGGGAGTGCTGTGGTATGGCGAACCGGGGCCGAACAAGGTCCCGTCGCGCCACCTGGGCAACGCCGCCCCGCTGACCATCAATGGCCGCGTCTACCTGCAGGGCATCAACCGCATCATGTGCTTTGATGCGTACAACGGCTTGCCGTACTGGGAACGCGAGGTGCCCGGCGCGTACCGCGTAGGCATGGTGTACGAGGCCGGCAACATCGCCTGCGACGACCAGAGCATCTTCGTGGCCACGGGCAAGCAGTGCGTGCGCCTCAGCGCCCAGACCGGCGAGACCATGCGCACCTACGACCTGCCGCCGACCACCGGTGAAGGCGAGCCCAAGTGGGCCTGGATCGCAGTTGTCGGCGATACGCTGTATGGCAGCGTCTCGCGTAAGGGGCAGGAGAGCGACACAATCTTCGCTCTCGACGCAGGCAAGGGCAAGATCCGCTGGACCTTCACCGGCACCCACATCCGCAACAACACGATCTGCCTGAGCGAGGGACGGATGTTCTTTGCTGACGCCACCGTCACCCCGGCGCAACGAGTCGAGGCGTTGCAGGCCAAGATCCAGGAGATCATGGAGAAGGGGAAGATCAGCGCCGCCGAGGCCGAGAAGCAGGTCACCAGCGCCGATGTGCGCCTGGTGACGGCCCTGGACGCCGCCACCGGCAAGCGGTTGTGGCAGCGCCCCGTGGACCTGACGGACTGCGGCCCGCATGTGCTGATCGCCATTGCCACCCGCGGGGTCGTCGTCTTCTGCGGGGCCCATTCCGACGGCCACTACTGGCCGCAGTTCCTGGCGGGTGAGTACGGCGCGCGCCGCGCCACCGTGCTGTCGGCCCAGGACGGCTCGCTGCTGTGGACCAAGGCCATTGGCTACCGCATCCGGCCGCTGGTCGTGGGTGATGAGCTGATCGCCGAGCCGTGGTCCTTCGACCTGAAGACCGGACAGCAGAAGATGCGCACCCATCCGCTGACGGGGCTGGATTCGCCCTGGCAGTTCGAGCGTCCGGGCCATCACTGCGGCTGCATCGCCGGCTCGCCCAACGGTCTGTACTTCCGCTCCTGGACGCTGGGGTACTATGACCGGCTGCGCGACAACGGCACTCAGCACTTCGGCGGCCAGCGCCCCGGCTGCTGGATCAACATGATCCCCGCCAACGGCCTGCTGGTGATGCCGGAGGCCAGTTCGGGCTGCATCTGCCTGATCTCCATCCACTGCACGACGGTCTTCAAGCCCCGCGAGACCGACCGCGCCTGGGGCACCTTCTCCACCCCCGGGGAGTGTCTGCCGGTCAAGCAGGTCGCCTTCAACCTGGGCGCCCCGGGCGACCGCCGCGCCCCCGACGGGACGCTCTGGCTCGGCTTCCCGCGCCCCTACGGGCGCATGGCGGTGACGCTCAAGCCGACGGTGAGCTACGTCAAGGACGGTGGCACCTTCGGCGCGGCGGCCGACACCGCGACCTTCAGCGGCACCGACCTGCCGTGGGTCTATGCCTCGGGCTGCCGTGGGCTCTCCACCATGGCCGTCCCGCTGGTGGGGCCGCTCGACGGGCCGGCGGACTACACCGTGCGCCTGGGCTTCGTCGAGACGGACAACACCGCCCCCGGCCAGCGCGTCTTTGACATCAAGCTGCAGGGGCAGACGGTCGAGAAGGGCTTCGACGCCCTGGCTGTCGCCGGAAAGCCCCGCACCGTCGTCGTCCGCGAGTTCAAGGGCGTGCGCGTAGATGGCGATCTGAAGATCGAGTTGGCCAGCGCCCAGAAAGAGCCGGCCCCCGAGCAGATGCCCATCCTCAACTCGGTGCAGATCATCCGCGAGCGCGTGCTCCATGTCGGCATGGCCGTGCCGAAGCTGAGCGTGTCCGACCCGCAGCCGGAGGCCGAGGGCAAGCTGGAGTTCAGCAACCGCACCGACCGCGACTTCGCGGGCACCGTGAAGCTGACCGTGCCGGAGGGTCTGACGGTCACGCCGGCCAGCTTCCCGCTGCAGCTCGCGATGAACCAGCAGTTCAGCCAGGCGGTGAAGCTGTCAGTGGGCCGCAAGGGCGCCCCGGTCTCCGGGGTACTCAAGGCCCAGTTGGTGCGGGCGGACGGGACCATCGAGACCGAGCGTGACGCGTCCGTGGAGTACCTGGGGGCGCGCGGGCGGGTCACCTTCTACGCCACCGCGGACACGTACGTGTGCGCCGGCCAGGGCGCGACCAACTACGGCCACAGCGCCAACCTGCTGGTGGATGGCGGCAGCGCCACTATGGGCGATGAGAGCCACAACACCGGGCTGCTGAAGTTCGCGCTGCAGATCCCCGGCCGGCCGGTGAGTGTCAAGCTGCGCGTCCACACCGCACCCAGCGAGGCCTCCGAGAGTGGCGACTCCGGCCGTATCTGCGTGGTGGATGAGCCGTGGGACGAGAACAAGGTGACGTACGCGAGCCGGCCCAAGCTGGGCGCCGAGGTGGGGAAGCTGGGAGCAGTGACCCGCGACGCCTGGGAGGAGCGCGTGCTGAAGGTGGACCTGACGGGCAAGGCCGAGCTGAGCCTGGCGCTCGACCCCACGAGCTGTGATGGCGCCAACTACGTCAGCCGCGAGGGCAAGCTGGCGCCGGAACTGGTGGTGGAGTATGAGGCTGCGCCGTAGCGACCTGGCCCGGTGGGGGGCCTGCGGTGTCTGCTGGCTGCTGGCAACCGTGGTGCTGGCCGAGTCCGCCGCCGACCTGTGCCGGGCGGGCGCCGCGCTCTATGCAAAGGGCGACCTGCCCGGCGCGGCCGCCAGGTTCCGTCAGGCCCTCACGCAGGAGCCACGCAACGACCAGGCACACGTCGGGCTGGGGGTCGTGCTGTACGCCCAGCAGAAGCCGACGGACGCCATCCTGCACTTCCGCACGGCTATCGGCCTGAACCCCCGCAACGTCAGCGCGCACATCAACCTGGGCTCGGCCCTGGTGGACCAGAACCGGCTCAAAGAGGCGGTGCAGGTCTGCCGGACGGCAGTGCGTCTGAACGGGAAGTCGGCCGGGGCGCACTACAATCTGGGCCGCGCCTACGCCCGCCAGAAGCAGACGCAGGGGGCGCTGAAGGAGTACGGCCTCGCGCTGCAGCTCAACCCGTCGCTGGCCCCCGCGTGGCTATCGCTGGGGACGCTGCACGCGAATGTGACGAAGAACCGCAAAGAAGCGGCGCGGTGCTTCCGGCGCTATCTGCAGCTCGTGCCGAACCCGCCGGAGTGCACCTGCTGGATCAAGGCGTACCTGCAACGCTACGGCCAGTAGCAACCACAGCGCGGGCCATGGCCGGCGCCCGCGCTGTGGGTGACGTCTGTGGGGGATCGGTCGCCCTTACGGCGTGACGACCAGCTTCTGCGTCCGGCTCAGCCCCGAGGCCAACTCCGTCGCCCTGATCGTCCACGTCCCCGGCGCGTCGTTCGCCGCCAGCGCCAGCCGCAGGGCCAGCTTCCCATCCTTGGCGCCGTAGTAGCCGCTGAACTCCGCGGGCTGCCCCTTGGCGTCCAGGATGTCCACCTTGACCGGCACCACGGCGGCCACGGGCGCGCCCTTGGCGTCCGCGACGGTGACGGCCACATCCACCGCACCGCCGCGCCTTGCCTTCGCCGGGGCCTTGAGCTGCACCGCCGCGAGCTTCTGGCTGGTGAGCAGGAAGACCCGGCCGTCGCCGGGGCCGAGCGTCAGGTCGAACTGCGCGCCGGCTGCATGCGGCTTCGTGGCCACGGCCCGGTGGGCGACGAGATCGTAGACGAACGTCCCCGGCCGCCGCACCGACACAGTGGCCGTGTTGGGCAGGCCCTGCTCCATGACTTTCCCGTGGTGGCCGACGTAGTGGCCGTAGGTGCGCTTGTCATTGAGCGCAAACAGGTAGTCGCTGCCGCGGTACTGGCGGCAGCGCAGCACGATGTCGGCATTCGGCGAGTCGGTGTAGCGGGTGTAGAAGGGATCGAGCTCCCGGCGCAACCCCGCGGCCATCTCCTGCAGCTTCGCCTTGTCCTCGTCCGCCTTCCCCGTGCGCTTGTACGTGGGGATGACGATGTCGGGCAGGATGGCCGGGCAGAGGTTCTCGTCGGCCACGACCAGGCCACCGCGCTTCTGGAAGGCCTTGATCTTGGCGACGACGCTCTCGGTGAGCACGTCGCAGTTGGGCATGACGAGGACCTTGAAGGCGTCCAGGCCGTCGCGCACCACGGTCTCGTCGAAGAGGATCTTGGGCTGCAGGTGCGCCCACTGGAGCATCAGGTGCATGTCGGCTTCCCACGACCCGCTCCAGCCGTAGCTGCCGCGCCCGGCAAACATCTGCGAGGCGAAGCTCTCGAGCATCGCCACATCGGTGGGGCGGTCGGGGACTTGCAGCAGCGTCGGCCCCAGGGGCTGCACGACGCTGTGGGTGAGGTTGGTCAGCACCTGCTGCGTCTCCGGGTTGGTGAAGACATACCCCTTGTTGGTGGTGCCGGTCTCCACGAGCGAGCCCCAGCCGTGGTACATGATGCCGCGGATGGGCCGGGAGATCTTGGACCAGAAGGCCTCGCGCATGTGGTCGGGAGCGATGGTGATGAAGGGCGCCTCCGGCTTCTCCTTCTCCCACGCCGCGCGCTGGGACTCATCCTCGGGCAGCTTGGGCGCCGTGCCGGTGCGGTACCAGATGATCTGCGTCATCTTCATCACTTGCTGCCCCGGCTTGCCCTCGGCCATGGCGAACAGCTCGTCGGTGGCCTCGCCGATCTTGATGGGGTCGGGGTACGAGTAGGTCCACTGGGAGACGATGTCCACATCCCCGCCGCTGCCCCAGAGGTCGGGCACGCGCACCGCCGGGTCGAAGAACGTCCAGAGGTCCTGGCGTCCGGTGGACTTCAGGCCCCGGTGGACCTCCGAGTGCAGCACATTCCAGCCGTCGCCGTTCTTCCAGAACCAACTGTAGAACGCCAGAATGCGGTCGTTGTCCTTGACCACGCGGTTGGTGGGGAAGTCCTTGAGACGCCGATAGTTCAGGCCGTTCTTGCCCATGACCTCATCGGGGATGTCGAACCCGGCCTCCTGGCGGAACAGGTCCTTGTCCCGCTGGTGGAAGCACAGGTCGGAGCCGTCGCGCACCTCGGAGTGGATCAGAGCCCCGTTGAGCGCCGGGTACTGGCCGAAGGTCTGGGCGATGGAAGCGCCGACGTTGCGGCAGAACTGCTGGACCTCCGGGAAGTTGCCGCACACGTTGTCATGCTCCCGCACCGCCCCGGTGCGGTCCACGCGGTTGAACTGCGCCTTGCGCTTCTCGTCGCGGGTCACCCACGTGCCCGGATAGGTGTAGACGGCCCCGTGCAGCCCGGCGCGCAGGAGGTCGTCCAGGAGCCGGCCCTGCTGCTCGACCGACGCGGGGTTCATGGCCTCTGTCGGCTGTCCCGCCTGCCAGACCTTGTTTTCGTCCACCAGGCCGATGAGTTCGTGCGTGAAGCCGAAGGCCTTGAGACGCTCGATGTCGCCCCCACCCCACATCACTACCGGCATCTGATTGGGCAGCGCGCGCGGGACGATGGTCAGCGGGATCTCCTTGTCCACCTGCAGCTTGCGGCCGCCGCTGACCCCCGACGCCGTCACCTTGAGCACGTACGTCCCCGGCCGCAGGCTCGTATCCACCTGCACCGGCACGGTCTGGTCCTGGTTGGGGGCCAGCTCCGGCAGGCTGATCTGCCGCTTCACGCCGCCGAAGACGACCTCGGCGCGCCCGCCGGTCAGCGGCAGAGCCGTGTCGTTGGCCAGGCTGACCGCCACGTTCACGTTCTGCTCCATGCGCACGAAGGCCGTGCGCCCCCCGGCTATGTTGGCCATCAGCCCGCCGGTGAAGTACGGCACGATCCCGCTCGATAGTCGCGCCTGGGCGATGTAGCCGGGGAACCCGGTGTGGGTGCTGCCGAAGCGGTCACCGATGGTCAGGTCGTGGCGACCCGGTGTGACGGGGCCGCGGCCCGGGATGATCGCCTTGCCGATCAGCTCCCCGTTGAGGAAGAAGCGCGAGCGCCCGGCGCCATCGTAGGTATAGGCGACATGCAGCCACTTGCCCGGCTCGACGGTGATCTCCGGACCGGTGATGAAGTCCGAGTCCTTGCCATACCCTAGCGAGACGGACAGGCGGCGCTTGTTCTCACCGGAGCGTGGCATGTAGAGGCAGTAGTCCCAATTGGCCTCGGGAGTCTCCCGGACGTAGTTGATGTACTTCTTGTCGAACAGGAAGACGTTGGCGGCCTTGTCCATCTCGGGCTTGGCCATGAACCAGGCCTCGAGGGTGAAGGCGCCCGCCGGCGACAGATCGTCGCCATCCTTGGCCGAGGCTCCCTGCTCCTTGTCGTTGTCGGTGCCGGCCGGGAAGGACTCGAGGGCCCCGCCGAGGGGGCCCATAGCCACGACGCGGCCTTGCCCGCGCAGCCTTAGGTCATGCTTGTGGCCGGAGCTGTCCTGCAGCTCCCGGCCGGGCTGGAACTGCCACAGGCCGATGACGTTGGGCCCGGTGGCTTCCTCGCCGGCGTAGAGCTGCTGCCAGGGCTGGGGCGCGGCCTCGGCCGACCAGGCCCCGGCGGCAGCCAGCAGCAGGGAGACAACGGCGGCAGTGATCGTGAGTTGTCGCTTGTTCATGGTGTCCTCTCCTACTGCAGCACCTGGATGGTGACGGGCTTCCAGATGCCGCCCGCGTACGCGCTGTCATACACCCGGACGGTGATCTGGTTCTTCTCCCCCCACTTCAGCTCTTTGGTCACATCGAGGGCGAAGGGCTTGTCCCAGCCCTCGGTGCCCAGGTCGTGCTGGCCGACGTACTGGCCGTTGACCCACACCCAGGCAATCTCGTCCACGCCGCCGAAGGCTATCTCGACGGCGAGACACTGGGGCTTGGCCGGCAGGTCGAAGGAGCCGCGGTACCACGCGACGCCGTCGTACTTCTGGCCCTGTTCCTCCCAGGCCGCTCCGATCTTGATGGGCAGCCAGGCCGAGTCGTTGTAGGTCGGCTCGTACCACTTCTGCAGGTGCCCATCAGCCTTGGGATCGGTCTTGAAGCGCCAGCCGTCCGTGGGCAGCGGGATCTCCTGGGACACCTTGATGTCGTGGTCCCAGTCCTTGCGGTCGCGGATGGACACCGTCTCCTTGAAGAAAGGCCACACCGCCGCGGCCGCCACCTCGCGCACCGCGTCCGCCTCATCCGTGCGCGCCTTCTCGAGCAGGTCGTTCATCTCCTGGGTGCGCGGCTTGAGCTGTACGAGCAGTTGCACCGCCGTCAGCCGCATGAGCGGATCGGCATCCGCCAGGCCCTTCTTCAGGTGCGGCAGCGCCTCGGCCGTCAGCGGGTCGCATAGCGCCGACAGGGCCGCGCGCCGCACGAGGGCGTCGGCATTGTCCAGGGCGCCGGTCAGCGCCGGTCGCGCCGGGGTGCCCGCCTCGATGAGTAGCCGCACTGCCGTCCGCCGGACCACGAGGTTGGCGTCCTGCAGGCCGGCGGCCAGGGCCGGCACGGCGGCCGCGCCCTGGTTGGCCTGCTGGATCAGCGCCATGCGGCGCGCGGCCGGCGAGCTGGTCGCCGGCGCGGCCTGTCCTGCCGCCAGGGCGCCAAGCTGCAGCCCCAGCAGCAGAACTCCGAGATGCACAAGGGGTGTCTTCACGGGTTCGGTCCTCTCTGACGTAGTTGGGCCCCACTCACGACGGGCGGCCCAGTCGTTTCAGTTCACAGTTGTCGCCGCGGCCCGAGCCACACCTGGTCGCGCCACAGGCGCAAGTCGCGGAAGGACACGGGTGCGGCCGACCGGTCCGGTGCCGGCTCAGGTGCGTCCGGCGTCTTGATGTTGTACAGACAACCCAGCCCCCAGCCCCGGAACACAGGTGTGCTCGGGTCAATGGCATAGGCGCCGGTGAAGGCGGAGTGCGCCCGGATGCGGTCGCCCACCCAGAGCATCTGCCCGTGCGGGCCCCACGAGAAGGCCAGGTCATGCCACTTCCCGGTGGGCAGTTCCGGGCTGACGATGATGTGCCAGCGGTCCGGGTCCGGCTGCGGCTGCGAGCAGTAGCCGAACGACACGCGGAAGGCGGTTGGACCCGCACGCTGCGCAGCGACTTCCAGCGACGGCCACGTGGTCCCCGGCGTGCCCAGGGTGGTGCGCTCGTACGCGTCCGACAGCAGCATCCCCTCCTGGAAGTCGTCGTCCACAAGGATCGTCACCGCGATCGTGCCCGCCGCGGTGGGCAACTGCTGGCCGCAATCGGCGTAGCGCACCCACGACGCGCCGTTGCGGAGGGTAACGCACTGCCCGTGTCCGATGGCGCCATGCTCCCGGCCGCGGGGCAGCTCGGTCAGCGGGTCCGCGAAGTCCGGCGCCGGGGCAGCGGCCAGGGAACCGAGACCCGCCCACATCGTGACGGCGGCGATCCAGGCGTGCCAGGTAAGGCGACGCATGTCCCGACCTCCTCCCACTGCGGTGGCGCCCGAGCCCCGGCGGCCAGTTCGTGGGCACCGCGGGTATGCCGTTTTCGCCGTCGCCACCGGGGGAACCTGCCCCGACCCCGTCTTGCGCCACCCGGCCTTGACGTCCAGCAGGGCGTTCGTTATAGTGAACACCCGGTGATTATACTGTGCGGGACACGTCGCCGCCCGAACCCGTCGCCGCCGTCGGGCCCAGGCTCCGCGCACTGCGGGAGCAGCGAGGCCTGTCCATGCGCGGCCTGGCCTCCCAGGCCGGTGTCGCCGCCAGCTACGTGTCGGCTGTCGAGGCCGGACGCATCTCCCCCACCATCGCCACCCTCCGCAAGCTCCTGCTCGTCCTGGGCGAGGACTTCGCCAGCTTCTTCGCCGCCGCCGGTGCGCCACCTGACGACCCCGTCTTCCGCCGCGAGGACATGCGCCAGGTCGCCGATGCCACGCGCCGCTATACCCTCGTGCTTCCGCGACGGCCGGACATCCGTTGCGAGATTCTCGACGAGGAGTTCCGCCCCTCGCGCCAGACGCCGCCCTACGAGACGATCGGTTCCGACCTGGCCGGCTACGTGCTGGAAGGTGAAGTGCTGCTGGAGATCGAGGGCCAGGAGCCGCGTGTTCTGCGGGCCGGGGACGCCTTCTACGTGCCGGCTGACCGGCCCGTGCGCGGCCGCTGCCAGGGCGATACGCCCGCGCGGCTGGTGACGGTGGCCGTGCCGCCGCGCTACTGACGCCGCTGCCCACGGGCAGCACTCATTCCGAGCAGTGTCTATCAGGAGGGCAGGACATGCTTACGTCGCAGATGGTCAAGGAGTACGCGAAGAGCGTCGGGGCTGACATCGTCGGCATCGCCGACATGAACCGCTGGGAGGGAGCCCCGCCGTACGCCGACGCCCGCTACATCTGCCCAGACGCCAGGACCATGGTCGTCATGGGCTTCCGCATCCCGCGCGGGACCTTGCGCGGCATCGAGGAGGGCACCTTCTACACCGCCTACGCCTCCATGGGTTACGCGGCCATCAACCACGTCCTGCAGCCCATGGTGCTCTGGCGGGTGACGGCCATGCTGGAGGACGCGGGGTATGAGGCCATGCCCATCTCCAACAACTTCCCGTGGTGCAACATGGCCACCGGCACCGGCGTGCTGCAGCCCAACTGGAGCCGCCCCGTGTCCCCCGACAAGCCAGCACCCGACGTATTCGTGCACATGCGGCTGGCCGCGTTCATGGCGGGCCTGGGCGAGATCGGCTGGTCGAAGCTGTTCATGTCGCCACAGTTCGGCCCCCGCCAGCGCCTGGCGGCCATCCTGACCGACGCACCGCTGGAGGCCGACCCGCTGTACGAGGGCCCGCAGCTGTGCGACCGCTGCATGCTCTGCGCCCGCGACTGCACCGGCAAGGCCATCAGCACCTCCGAGTCGGTCAAGGTGGTCGTGGCCGGACGCGAGCTGGAATGGGGCGCGCTGGACTACGAGGGCTGTAGCCGGGCCTTCTGCGGCGCGAACCACCACCACAACCCCTTCGCTGTGACGGACGAGGACCGCGAGCACTTCGCCCGCCGGAACGAGGAGTCCGAGGGCTACAAGGTGTCGCCGACGTACGGCTATGGCCGGGCGCTGGAGGGTGCACGGGGCTGCATCCGCGCCTGCATGATCCACCTGGAACAGCAGGGCAAGCTCGGCAACACCTTCGACCGCCCCTTCCGGCGCCGGGCCGAGTGGCGGCTGTAGAAGCCCCTGGAGCGCGGCTCTCCGAAGCCGCAGCCTTCGCCGTGTGCCCTGCGGCTCTGGAGAGCCGCGCTCCATGAAGAGATCGGAGTGTCACCGATGAAGCGTACTGAGCTGCGTCACGGTTGGCGGCTGCAAAGCTCATTCCTGGACCCGCGCGACGGCGCGGTGCTGTCTCGGACGGGCGTCGCGTTGGACGGCTGGCACGAGACCGAGGCCCCGCGCACGGTCCTGTGCGCGCTCACCAAGGATGGGACGTACCCCGATGTCCGCATCTGGCCGAACCCCTTCCGGGTGCCCGACTCGTCGGACGCCTTCAACGAGACCCAGGACCTCGCACAGTACAGCCATCTCCCCGACGGCCGGAACCCATGGCGCGATCCGTGGTGGTACCGCCTCCAGTTCGACCTGCCCGCCCTGGCCGACGGGCAGCATGTCTGGCTGAACCTCGACTGCCTCAACTACCGCGCCGACGTGTGGCTCAATGGCGTGCAGCTTGCCGCCCGCGAGCAGATCGCCGGCATGTTCCAACGCTTCCGGTTGGACCTGACGGACCATGTGCAGCCGGGCGCCAACGCCCTTGCCGTTCTGATCCACCCGGTGGACCATCCCGGCGAGCCGCAGACCCAACTGGAGGTGTTCGGGCAGGTCCGCGACTTCCGCACCGACCTGTGCAACGATGTCACCGAGGTCATGTCCGTCGGCTACGACTGCTTCCCGACCGTGCCCGACCGCAACCTGGGCCTGATCCAGGAGGTCTGGCTGGAGGTCACCGGGCCTGTGGATGTGCGACACCCCTTCGTGCGCAGCCAGCTCGACCTGCCTGACCTGAACCTCGCGCGGCTGACCGTGTCGGCGGAGCTGGCCAACGCGGCCGGCTCTACCGTGCGCGGGACGCTGTCGGGCGTCATCACCGACGCCGGCGGGCAGCAGGTCGCCACCTTCTCCCGCCCCGTCACGCTGCTGAGCCACGGGACCCGGGAGATCACGATCGCCCCGACCGACGCGCCCGAGCTGGCCCTGGCTGACCCACAGCTCTGGTGGCCGAACACGTACGGGGAGCAGCCGCTGTACGGGCTTGAGCTGACCTTCACACCTAGCGGCGCGATGAATCGCGCCACTACCACCTCCCAGACGCGGTTCGGGATCCGGCGAGTGGACCGGGAGCTGCACGAGATGGACGGCGCGCACGGCTTCCGCTTGCGCGTCAACGGGGAGCTGGTCTTCCAGCGCGGGGGCTACGTCCAGCCGGAGATGATGTTCGACTGGAACCGCGAGCGCGTCGCGGCCGAGTTGCGTTATCTCGCCCACGCCAACCTCAACTACGTCGTCTTTGAGGACATCCCCAACCCGCCTGACTGGTACCTGGACTTGTGCGACGAGCTGGGGCTGATGATCTGGAACTGTTACTACGACTGCTACTGGCTGCAGCACAACCGGCCCTGGAACATAGATGTCGCGCTGCTGGAAGACTGCACCGTGGACATCGTCAGACGCTACCGCAACCACCCGTCACTCATCATCAACATGGCCCAGAACGAGGGCGAGACGCGCGAGGATGTGTACGAGATGTGGCGCCGCACGATGCTGCAGCACGACCCCGACCGCTTCCTCATTCCCTCCGGCTCCTTCCCCGACTACCGCACCGGCACGCCGCCCTGGTTCGACCGCGAGCTGCCGGTGGGCTGTAATGACTACATGCCCAAGACCTATAGCTGGCAGTTGCCGGCTGGCTACTACCAGCTCGTGCGCGACTTCCGCAACTGGATGTTCATGATCGAGAGCGGGGCGGCGTCCGTCCCGCCGCTGGAGAGCCTGCTGCAGTTCCTGCCGCACCTGGCCGACCTGGGCCCCAACCCCGGCGACGATCCCGGGTGGCCCCTGGATGAGGCCTGGGCGCACTTTGGGGCCAACTCGTACTACGAGTGGTTCGACCGCGGCCTGCGCCTGATGTACGGCGAGCCCACGGACCTGCAGGACTATCTGTGGAAGGCCCACCTGACCACCTACGACCAGCACCGCGGGTTCTTCGAGGCCGTCCACCACCGCATGTGGAGCCTGACCAGCGGCTTCGGCGAATGGAAGATCAATAGCGCCTTTCCCGACATCCAGTGGCAGCTCTACGACTGGTTCCTGCGGCCCATGGTCAGCCTCTACGCCATCCGCAAGGCCTGTGCCCCGTTCGCGATCCAGCTCTCGCCGCTGGACCGGCAGGTCCTCGCCGTCAACAGCACACTGGCGGACGCGCCGGGCCTGCAGACTCGGGCCGTAGCGTATGACATGGACCTCAACGTGCTCACCGAACAGAGCCTCAGCGCGGACCTGCCGGCCAACGGTGTCCGCGAGTTGCTCGTGCTCGAGCTGCCACCCTCGTTCGTCGAGTTGCCCGTGTACTTCGTGAAGCTGGAGCTACGCGACGGATCCGGCCAGCTTCTCGCCGACAACTTCTACTGGCTGTCGGCGCGGCTGGAGGATGTGGACGTGCACTTCGACCCCGATGCGTTCCGCAGTTGGCCCGCCAACAAGCCCATGATGACCCCGCGCCGCACGCCATGCCTGGGCGAACTGGCCGACCTGCTTCGTGTACAACCACAACTGACCGCCGCCAGGGAGGGCAAGGGCCTCGCGGTGCAGGTGCGCAATGACAGCGACGCGTTGGCCTTCTTCATCCGCGCCCGCGTGCTGCGAGGTGGGGACGAGGTCCTGCCCGCGCTCTGGAGCGACAACTACTTCTCGCTGCTACCGGGGGAGATCAGGGACCTCACGGTCGAACTGCCCGCGACAGAGGGGCCGCTGACGGTGGCGGTCGATGGCTGGAACATCACGCCGACCACCGTGGAGCTGGAGGCGCCACGATGAGCGATCTGCGCGTCGTGGTGTTGGAGTTCATCGCCTCCTGCGCCCTGCCCGAGCGGGGGTCGGGACGCTACCGCTACTCGCTCTCCTGCGCCGAGCCGACGCTGTACTCGTCCACGTATGCCGCGATGGCGCGGTCGCTGCTGGGGGCGCTCGACGATGCGGACGCCGAGGGCTGGGCGGCCTACCTCAGTGCCCACCAGGATGACGATGGGCTCTTCCGCGACCCCGTCATCTTCGGGCAGGGGTGGTATGCCGACGATCCGCTCTGGTGCGGGCGGCCCCACCTGACCTGCCATGTCATCACGGCGCTGACGTGCCTGGGCGCCGTCGCCACGAAGCCCCTCGCTTGGCTCGACCCATGGCGTGACTGCGATGCGTTGGAGGCCTGGCTGGAGGCGCGCGATTGGGGTGCACGCGTGGGCTGGACCGGCAATGAGATCATGAACGTGGGCACGCTGTTGCAGTACGCCCGCGACTTCCACCACGACGCTCGCGCCGGCGCGGCAGTGGAGTGCCTGCTCGACTGGCTGGCGGAGCACCACCTGAACCCCGCCACCGGCGTCTGGGGCGACGTGGACGTGACCGACCCGCTCTGGCGGTCCCACGCCGTGCAGGCCGCCTACCACTGGTGGCCGCTGCTGGCCTATGACGGCCACCCGTTCCCGTGCGTGGAGCGGGCACTGGACACCGTGCTGGCGACGCAGAACCCGCGCGGCGGCTTCGGCTGGGGTGTGCACAACCCCGCCGAACCGTTCGCCAGCAGCGCCTGCGAGGACATCGACTCCCTGGACCCGTTGGCGCGAATGGCGAGCCAGACGACGTACCGCCAGGCCGACGTGCAGGCCGCCCTGCGCACCGGGGCGCAGTGGGTGCTGACCAACCAGACGCCCGACGGCGGCTTCGTCTTCATCCGCGACCGCGCCTTCGAGTACGGCCACCCACAACTGCGCGGTGAAGCCGACCGGGGCGCCATGTTCCCGACCTGGTTCCGCCTGCTGTCGCTGGCCCTCGCCGACACCGCCGCGCCGGGCAGCGTGCCCGGCGGCATCCCGTGGCAGTTCACCTCGTGCCCCAGCATGCAGTTCTGGGGCGCTCCCGGAGCCTCCCCGCCATGACCTCGCGCGCACGCTTCCTGGCCGCTCTGAACGGCCAACCCGCCGACCACCCGCCGCTGACCACCTGGTGCTTCGGGCTGCCGGCGCTGCCGGGCCTGAAGTGGGAGATGGATGGCGTCCCCCGCGACTACTGGTACTCCCTGCGCATGGAGCATCTGCACACGACCACCGTCCCCTGGACGCTGGCGGACGACTTCCGGCGGGTGCAGGCCTGGGCCTCGCTGGGCGTGGACGATGTGCTCGATGTCTCGATCCCCTGGAGCATGGCGCCGGAGGTGTCGCTCCGCGAGTGGTGCCCGGACCGGTATGAGGGCGGATACCCGGTATGGCTGCGGGAGTATGACACGCCCGCCGGGCCGCTGCGGCACGCCGTCAAGCGGACCGATCCCGAGCCCCCCGGCTGGCCCATCCAGCCTCGTTCCGTGCCCCTCATCGAGGACTTCAACATCCCCCGCGCGGTGGAACATGCCGTCAGCAGCCCCGCCGACGTGGCGGCCATCCCGTACCTGTACGGGACGCCGGACGAGTACTGGCGAGAGTGGTTCGACGTGCGGATGCAGCAGGTCGGGGCCTTCGCCCGCGCGCAGGGCGTGGCCGTGCAGGCCTGGTCGGCGTTCGGGATGGATGGCGTGGTGTGGCTGACGGGGACGGAGGGCGCAATCCTGATGGCCCTCGACCAGCCGGAGGCCTTCGGGCAGCTCGTGGACCACATCGCTGCGACGGACGTGGCCCGCACAGAGCTGGCCCTGTCGTCGCCGGACGTGGACCTCATCGTCCAGCGCGGCTGGTACTCCTCGACCGACTTCTGGTCGCCCGCGCTGTTCGACCTCTATGTCTTCCCGCACCTGCAGGAGCTGGCCGGGCTGGTGCATCGGCACGGGCGCAAGCTGGCCTATGTGATGACCACCGGCGTGCAGCGCCTCGGCCCGCGCCTGGCCGATGCCGGGGTGGACCTGCTGTACTTCGTGGACCCCCTGCAGGATGGCGTAGACCTGGCGTGGGCGCGCGACGAGCTGGCGCCGCGCCTGGCGCTGGTGGGCGGCTGTAATGCCCTGACGGTCGGCAGCGGCGATGCGGCGCGTATCCGCCGGGAGGTCCGTCTGGCGCTGGACACCCTCGCCGGCACTCATCGGCTCATCCTGCATCCCGTGGATGCGCTCTTCCCCGATACGCCCTGGGCCGGCGTCGAGGCCCTCATCACCGCCTGGCAGGAGTGGTGCACATGAGCAACCCGGGCCGTCCCTTGCAGGCGAGAGTGGCGGTGTGCGGGTTGTGCAGCCCGCTGGAAGTCGGGGCCGATCAGGCCCCGGTACACGCAGCGGCGCTGGTGCGGCTGCTGGAAGAGGCCGGCTGTGAGGTCGTGCCTCTCGGAGTGGTGGACACCCCCGACCGGGCCGCGGCGGCCGGGCGGCTGTGCGCCGAGCAACACGTGGACGCGATCGCCGCCGTCGCGGCCAGTTGGTTCGAGGACTACCTCGTGCTCGACCTGATCGAGGAATGGCCCGCGCCGCTGGTGCTGTGGTCCACGGTGGGCATGGAAACCGGCGCGCTGTGCGGGATGCAGCAGTTGACGTGCACCCTCAAGCAGCTCGAGCGCCCCTTTGTGGCCCTCTTCGGCGAGTTGGCCGACCCGGCATGCGCCGAGCGGGCCCTGACGGCGCTGCGGGCAGCGGCGCTGCGCGCGCGCTTGCGCCGTGCCCGTATCGGCCTGGCCGGGTCCCGTGTCGGCGGCATGACCCACACCGCGCCGAATGAGTTCATGCTCAAGCGCAGCATGGGGCCGCGGGTCGTACCGCTGGACTTGCCGCTGCTCCTGCAACGTGGCGAGGCCGTGACGCCGGAGGCGCGACAGAGGCACTGGGCGGAGATCGTGGGCCGGGCGGGCGAATGCCGCGTGCCCGACAGCGCCGGCCTCGACTCCATGGGTGTCTACGTGGCGCTGCGGGAGATCGTGGTCGAGGAGGGGCTGGACGCGGTCAGCGTCGGCTGCTATCCGCACCTGATGGGGCGCGTGTGCCTGGCGGCCTCGCTGCTGGCCGATGAAGGCGTGCCGATGGCTTGCGAGGGCGATGTGAACGGGGCGGTGGGCCAGCTCACTCTCCAGCTTCTGACCGGCCGGCCCACCCATCACACCGATTGGCTGAACCCGCTGGTCGATGGCACGGTGGTCTTCACCCACTGCGGGTCGGGGTCGTTCTCGCTGGCGGAGGACCCCGCGCAGATCAGCCTGCGCGAGGTGCGGCTGATGGGGCAAGGGGTGTGCGCCCTGTTCCCCGCCCGGCCCGGCCCGGTGACGCTGCTGAGCCTTATCCCCATCGCCGACGGCACTCAGGTGGCCCTGCTGGAGGGCGAGGCGTTGCCGACCGAGATGGTCTTCCCCGGCAACCCGGTGCGGGTGCGGTTCGACCGGCCGGTCGCGGAGCTGATCGCCTGGATCCACGAGGCCGGCGTCGGTCACCACTGGGCGATCGGCGCCGGCCATGTGGGGCAGGCGGTGCGGGATTGGGCGGCCCTGGCGGGGCCAGGACTGCGGCTGGTCACGCCGGGCTAGCCTAGACTGCGCCGGTACGCTGGCAACTCCTCGTCCAGCACGCGGCGCATCTGGCCGATCTTCCACTCCAGGTGCGCCCGGTCGCACATGTACTCCATGCTCGGCTCCCAGCCCAGGCGCGAGTCCGCGTCCACGAGCGGAATGGCCCCGGCCGCGTTGGCGATCTCGGCCTCGCCCAGCTCGCGCATCTGCGCGATGAGGGCGTCGGCCGCCGCCGCATCGGCGGCATTGAGCAGATCACGCTTGAGCAGCCACCAGCGCTTGGTGTTGATGGTCGTCTGCACATAGCGGCGGATGAACCGCCCCAGGCCGAGCATCCGCAGCGCCTCGGGCTGCTGCCGCTCGGGGGTGACAGCCACGGCCTGCTCCAGCTTCGCCAGTCCCTGCTCCCAGTGAGCCGCGAACTTCTCCAGCAGGCCGATCTCGGTCGGCACATCCTCCGGCTTGTGCGGGTTGTAGCGGGTCGTCAGGATGCAGTTGCCGAAGTGCGCGTAGGGGGCGTCCGGGAACTCCTCGGGCTCATCCTGGAAGAGCAGCGGATAGGACGGCCCCACACGGAAGGGTCCGTACTGGTCCTCATTGGTGGGCACGTAGAACGGCCAGGCCTCGCTCCAGTGGCGCCAGGCTTCCACCGCCAGGGGGCCGCCCTCGGGGCCGAAGTCGCGCACCGCGATCCGCGCGGCCATCTCCTCGGTCGTCGTCTCCGGCGCCCAGTACGCCCACTTGGCCAGCTCATTGACGAACGACGGCCACCAGCCGTAGTGGTGCGACTCCATCAGCCCCACCAGGCCCCAGTCCCGCTGCGCCTTGCGGACCGCCTCGTAGCGCTTGGCCCACTGGAAGGGGATCGGCTGGTAGGGGATCACACCCATGTCCCAGGACACGCCGGCAGTGTTGGTCATGCTGTACAGGGGGATGCCGCGCTCGTGGGCGGCCTGGGCCTCGCTGCGGAAGTACACGCCCGGCCCCTCGAAGGACGTGGTGTAGTCCACGCAGCGAGTCACGATGCCATCCTTCTCGATGTTCTCGAACATCTCGAAGGTGGCCTGCAGGGAGATGTCGGTGGGCAGCGACCGGATCAGCGCCAGTCGGTCCTCCTCCGGCGCCCAGCCCCAGTTGTAGGTCCAGAAGACGATGTCCAGGTCGGGGTTGACCTGCCGCAGGATCGGCTTGAGCAGCTCCAGCCACTCCGGGTAGTCGTAGCACGGCCACCAGCCGGGGCTGGGGCGCTTGTCCTTGGTGCGGTCCACGGTGGGGTCGAGGCGCAGCTTGCCGGTGGTGTGCTCGTCGTGGCTGGGGAACTCGCACGACTCGCCCACGAAGACAATGCCTTTGGCGCCGGGGCAGGAGCGCATGAGGTTGCCATAGGTGCTCTCATAGTACGCCTGGGCGTCGGGGTCGGCCGGGTGCTTCTCGCTGATCATGTAGCTGTACAGGTACACGTCCACCCCATAGAGCGCCGCCCGGTCAATGAGGTTGTTCATGTCCAGGTAGCCGGTCGTCGTCATGTCCGTGCCCTTGGCGAAGACGAGAATGGCATCCATGCCGGCGTGGGCGATGGCATTCAGTTGCGTGTCGGGAAACTGGTCAATGCCCCAGCCGGAGTGGATCATGCGCGGGGAGAAGAGCGGCTCGCGGATGAGGTCTTGCGCGTCCAGGAACGGCCCCTGGCGCAGGTTCATCAAGTCCTCGAGATAGTAGCAGCCCTGCCCGATGCCGCGCTCGTCCGCGCCGCAGACGGTGATCGTGTCCCCGGCCACCTGCAGCCGGTAGCTCCGGGGCTTGCTGAGGCCCTGGCCCAGCGCGGGCGCCTCGGCGGCGGTGGTCAGGCGGATCGTCCGCGCCGCGCCGGCTCCCTCGCCCCGCACGAGCAGTGTCGAGACCCCCATGCTGCGCAGCAGGTAGTCCTGCAGGTCCTGGGCCAGGCCGAGGAGGTAGTCGGAGGGCGAGGGGTTGACGGCGATCTGCCAGCCCTCCCCGATGACGGTCTCGCCGTCGCGGGGCTGCTCGGCCGGGTCTCGTCGGTCGGTGCGATGGATGATGTTCAGTCTCTGCCGGAACTGGAAGTTGCGCTCGGGCATGGTTCACTCCTGGGCGCGGGTTGCGCCGTCCCTGCGTGTTCGGCGTCGCGGGCCGGTTCTCCTGTCCCGCAGGGGCGGGAGGTTTCGGTCGCACGGCAGCGAAGAGGCCGGCGCAGGTAATCGGACCCAAGACAGCCGGAGGTTTGCCATGATCAGAATTGGCCTCATATCCGCCGCCTCGTATGCCCCCACCTTCAACGGTGACGACGTGCCCCGCAAGGCCGCCATGACCCATGGGCCGATCTTCTCCAGTTGCTTCAACGGCTACGACCCCGCGCAGCTCGACGCCCACGCGGGCGAGGGCAAGTTCCCCTTCAGCCCCGTGGAGCAGCAGTTCGAGGGCGTGCGGGCGGTCAAGATCTGGGACCCGCTGCGCGAGGCCGCCGAGCATCTCGCGGCCATCGTCGGCATCCCCGAGGTCTGCGACACGCCCGAGCAGTGCACCGAGGACGTGGACGCGGTCATCATCCCCGACGACGGGTCGGGCTCTCAGTACAAGTACGCCGTGGCCGCGCTGGAGAAGGGCCTGCCGACGTTCGTGGACAAGCCGCTGGCCATGACGGCCAAAGAGGCCAGGCAGATCGCGCAGGTGGCCAAGGACCACGGCGCGCCCTTCATGTCCGCCAGCTCGCTGCGCTTCGTGCCCGACATCGTGGCCCTGCGCGACGAGGTGCGCGGCGGGGCGTTCGGGGAGGTCAACCTGGCCAGCGTGGCCGGCGGCGGCGATCCGATCTGGTACGGCATCCACGCCCTCTCGATGGCGTACGGCGTCTTCGAGTCCGGCGCGGTGTCCTGCCTGAATGTCGGCGTGCCCGACCGCAACGTCGTCCGCGTGCGCTATGCCAACGGCCGCGATGTCATGCTGATCGTCGGCCAGGCCCCGCAGATGTGCGGCGGGTACCAGATCAACATCTACGGCACCAAAGGCTGGAAGTCGGTCACGCCGAACCTGAAGGACCTGTATGTCTACCTCATGCAGCGCTTCCTGGCCCTGGTGCGCGACGGCGAGGTGAGTGTGCCGATTGACGAGGAGGTCGAGGTCATCGCGGTGCTGGAGGCCGGACAGCGGTCCCTGGCCGAGGGCCGCGAGGTCACGATTGCCGAGATGCTGCGGTAGGGCGCCGTTGGAGCGGCCATGTCAGGGCGGGGTGTCGCGTTCAGACTGGCTCCGCCAGTCTGCGCCGACGGGGACCCCGCCCTGGTCTGCCACCTGTGCCCCAGTGTGGGTGGGGTAGTGCGGGCTTCCCGCCCGCTCTGAGCCGGGGCGGGCTGGAAGCCCGCACTACCGCCGAGGCAGCCTGCGGCCCTGGAAAGCCGCGCTCCAATCCCCCCGCCCTTCGCGCCTAGGCCGGCTCGTGCTATAATCGGGTGTGGCAAAGGCGGTGAACCTGATCATGCCCGATTTCCAGTGTGAGAAGTGCGGCGAGACGCTGCGCGAGGGGGCCCTGACCTGTTGGGCCTGCGGGACGCTGACCGAGGCGGGCCGACGGGCGCGCGAAGCGTCCGGGGACGATGACGAGACCTGGCGGCAGTCGGTCGAGGCGGCGCGGCGGCGGCAGGCCGAGCAACCCGCGGTGGACCCCGACGCGGCCCTGGAGCGCGTGCTGGTGGAGACGGGGCAGGACCTGCCCGTCACCCGGCGACGCCCCGAACCCACCCTCGACTTGCGCCGCGACAGCCAGCAGCTGCTCTCCTCGTCCGAGACGATGGGCAGCCTCGGCGCGCTCCTGGCGTTCCTGACGTCCCTCGGGGGCGTGCTGGCCGCCGTGGCGGGGATACTCTCCGGCAACACGATCCAGCTGCTGGCCGGCCTGGCGGGCTTGGTGGCCTTCGGGGGGCTGGCGCTCTTGGCGTACTTCCAGGCCCGGTTCCTGGCCGAGATGGGGCGGGCCCTGACCGACGCGCTGCAGCAACTGCGCCGTCTGCAAGCGGCCCTGCAGGAGCGGAAGCCCGGGCACCACGACACGGACGGCGGCACGGAATGACCTCGGAGCCCTTCAGCGGACGGCAAGTCGCGACCGATGAGCTGCTGGCGGAGTTGACCGAGGTGCGCGTGCGGCGGGCCGACGAGTTGCGCGCCCATGCCGCGGCGCGACAACGCCGCCCCGACCTGGCCCCCGATGGCCGCCTCGTGATCCTGGCCGCCGACCACCCGGCGCGGCTGGTCACCGGCTCTCACGGCGACCCGCTAGCCCTGGCCAATCGCCAGGAGTACCTCGGCCGTATCCTCCGCGTGCTGCAGGCCGGGCATGTGGACGGCCTGATGGCCACGCCGGACATCATCGAGGAAGTCCTAGCAGTGGACCTGCTGCTGGCCGAAGGCCGCGGGGAGGCCGCGTGGGGGCGCGTGTCCTCACGCGCCCAGAGCGGGCGTGAGGACACGCCCGCCCACGCGGGAGTAGGACTGCTGGACGGCAAGCTCCTCATCGGCTGCATGAACCGCGGCGGCCTGGCCGGGACCGCGTTTGAGATGTGGGACGCCCTCACGGCCTATGACGCCCGCGGCCTGCGTGAGATGCACCTCGACGGCGCCAAGCTCATGTTCCGCCTGGACCCGACGAGCCGGGGCAGCGGCCAGACCCTCGTCTGGTGCGCGCAGGCCATCAACGCCTGCCTGGAGGAAGACCTCGCGATCTTCCTGGAGCCCCTGCCGGTGCGCGAACAGAACGGGCGGTTCGTTGTCCAAAAGGAGGCGGGCGAACTCGCCCGCATCTGTGGCGTCGCCTCGGCGCTGGGCCGCTCATCGCTGCGCACGTGGTTGAAGCTGCCGTACTGCCCGGACTACGGGGTGGTGGCGCGGGCCACGACCTGCCCGATCCTGATGCTCGGGGGCGAGGCCGGGGACCAGCCCGTGGCCCTGCTGGAGGATCTGGCGCGGGGCCTGGGAGCCGGTCCGAACGTACGTGGGGCGCTCATCGGCCGCAACGTGCTCTATCCGGGCGCCCATGACCCGGCAGTGATGGCGCGGGCGATATGGCTGCTGGTCCATGAGCGCATGCCGGCGCGCCTGGCGTGGGAACAGGCCCACAGCGAGTAGCAGGGATCAGGCTTCCGATGGCCCGCATGTACCACAGCCGTGACCAATCCGTGCCGCGCGCCCCGCGCGCAGCCGGCGTCTCCATGCTCTCATGGGGCGCCAACCCGCTGCATGCGCTCGTGCGCCTCAGCGCCGGGCGGCTGGCGCTGTACCTGACCCAGTTGGGCGACCTGCTCAACGCCGGGCTGACGATGTACGACGCCATGGGTGAGTTGGGCAACCACGCCCACGACTGGCGGCTGCGGCGGATGAGTAAAGAGATCTCGGCCGGCGCGGCGCAGGGGCGGTCGCTGGCCCAGCAGATGGAGCGCTATCCGCAGTTGCTCCCGCCGCAGGTGCGGGGGATGCTGCTGGCCGGAGAGCGCGCCGGGGCGCTGCCCCGCGTGTGCCAGGAGTTGGCCGACGAACTGCGCGCTCAGCAGAAAGCCCGCTGGGCCGCCGCCATCGGCGAGGTATGGTTCGGCCTGCTGTTCTTCGTGGGCCTGCTGGTGCCGGGGCTGCCGCGCCTGATCAACCCCGAGCATCCGGATGTGGCCGCCTATGTGCGGTATCTGACCGGCGTGGCGCTGCCCGCCCTGATCGGCTTCATTGTGGTGTGGAACGGCGCCAAGCTGGTGGGCTCGATCCCGGCGCTGGCCGACCCGGTGCAGACGCTGCTGTACTACCTGCCGGGGGCCGGGCACCTGATCCGCCGCAGCGCCCTCAACCGTGGCGCCGTGGCCCTGGAGGCCCTGCTGCGGGCCGGGGTGGAGATCCAGGAGGCACTGTCGCTGGCCGCCGACTGCAGCGGCAATGCCGTCATCCGTCGGCAGTTGCATTGGGCCGCGGCACAGGTGCGGGCGGGCCGACCGCTGGACCAGGCGCTCAGCCGGGCCAGCTTCCTGCCCGGCCCGGCCAAGCAGAGCCTGATCTTGGGAGAGCGCGCCGGAACCTATGAACGCGTGTTGGGCGCGGTCGCCGAGGATGCGAAGGCGACCCGCTCCCGCGCGGTGTTACTAGTGAACATCACCGGCTATGGTGTGATGCTGCTGGTCTCCGCCGCCGTGGTCGTTCTGATCGTCTACTCCGCCGCCAGCGGCTATGTGAACGCCCTGCTCAATGCCAACCTGGAATAACTCGCGTCGTGTGTCGCCGGACGAAAGGTCATCTCTATGAAGCGTTGCGCCCTCCTGCTACCGCTCCTGCTCGCGACTTCCTGCGCCCTGGCCGGCGCGCTCGCGGGTGGCGACTTCGACTCCGGCCTGACCGGCTGGCAGGTGGTCAAGCAAGGGGGCGCCCAGGCCGCCGTCAGCAATGACAAGCCCGCCTCAGGCCGGGGCTGCCTGCAGTTGGCCTGCACGGGCAGCGACCAGGCCTGGGTGCTCGGGCCCGCGCTGCCGGGGAAGACCGGAGACGTGCTGCAACTGACCTTCTCGGCCCGGCGCGGCCCCGGCAAGGCGATTCTGCTGATGACGCTGGCGGCGGACGCCGCCGGGCTGGCCGCGACGCCGGTATGGGAGGGCGTGCTGCCGGCCGACAACAACTGGCACAAGGTCAGCCTCCTGCTCAAGACTCCGCCGCTGCCGGGCGGCAGCGTACCGCGTCTGGCCTTCGGCGTCGCCGGCCTGGCCGGCTCGTGGGCGGTGGATGCCGTGGACGCCCAGCCGGGCCAACTGCCCGCCCTGCAGCCCGAGAAGCCCACCGGCGAAACGATGCAGACCGACACGCTGCCTGAGGGCTGGCAGCCGGAGGGCAACCTCGACGCCCGCACCAAGGAGATTGCCGGCCAGACGGAGTTCCTGCTGGATGTCAACGGCATCGAGGTCGGGCTGCAGCCGGAGTTCACGTGCCGGCGCGGCGTGCGCGAGGGCATGGTGCTGTATGCCGTCAACCGGGGCGACCTGAACAAGGAGCTGCAGATCAGAATCGCGGCCCCCACGGGCTTTGAAGGGCCCGTGTGGACGGTGCCGGTGCGTGGGAAGTCCAACTCACCCGATCAGCGGGCCTGGGCCGGCACCACGCGCTTCCACACGACGCTGCAGGCGATGCGCAGCGGCACGTTCTGGGTGAAGCTGATCGCCAAGTCCGGCAACGACGAGAAGGCCGCGCCCATCAAGATCACGTGCCAGGGGCAGTACCCGGCGACGGGCGTAGTCTGGCGGGACAGCGTCGCCCCCGCCGCGTTGCAGGCCGCGCGACAGGCCTACGTGGACCTGAACCTGCTGACGGCCCCGCCCGACCCGGCGGCCTTCCAGGCCATGGCCGCCGCCGTGCAGGGCCAGGGCGAGTGCCTGATCGGGCCGCTGCTGCAGTCCCTCACCCCGCTACAGTATCCGGCCGCCGTTGCGCGGCTGTACGCAGACCTGCCCGGCGTGCTGTGGGTGGACGCCCCCGACGATGTGGCCGGCAGTACGCTCAGCGTCCTGCCGAAGCTGGCGGCGGACCTGCGCCAGGCGCGGCCGCAGTCGTATCTCATCTCGCCGCCGCTGACGCTAGCGCGCGACTGGCAGAAGAACCAACTGGCCCCCACGGCGCCGGCGGTCGTGTCGCCCGAGCGCCTGGCGGGCGTCGTGGCGGTCGCGACGCACCCTCCGCTGCAGGCCCCGCCCTGCGTGCTGCAGCAGACCGTGGACGGCAGCGGGAACGTCGTCAACGGGGGGCTGGCGGCACTGGGCGCACAGACGGACCTGGGCGGCCTGTCGCGGCTGATGACCGAGCGGCGCCTGAGCCTGCCGATGCTGGTCGGGCCGCTGCAGTCGCGCCCGGGCAGCGACGACCGGCTGGCGGCGCTACACCTGGCCCGCGCCATGACCAACGCCGTCTCCGAGGGCGCCACCGGCGTGCTGCTGGAGCCGGCCGCCTCCGACGGCAACGCCTGGGGCCTGACCCCGGCGGCTCCGTCACCCGAGGAAACCCCGACCCAGCAGGTTGTGCGGCTCCTGGGCTGCGAGCTGGCGGGGGCCGCGCCGCTGGTGCCCCTGGCCGACAGCCCGGGCGTCTCGACCGCCCCCGATGCCGCCGTCTGCTACAAGCCTTTCCTGCGCGGCGGTGAGGGTGTCGTCGTGCTGTGGAACAATACCAGCGCACCCCAGGACCTGACCGTCGAGGTCCGCTTCGAGCCGGTCGTGTGGCACCGCCTGACCTTCTCCTACCAGGGCGACTTCGCCACGCGGCGCTGGGACCCGATCATGCAGTTCCCCCCCGAGGCCTTCAAGCGTCGCCGTCCGGCCGTCTTCCTCCACCTCGAGCCGCTGGAGGTCCAGGTGCATTCCTTCCGCTTGCTGACGCCCCACGCGGCCTGGCTGCGCAAGGTGGAGTTCACCACGCCCTTCAAGTCCACCACCGGGCCGGAGCTCCCGCGCGCGGATGATCGCACGTGGTGGACCGACATGATGCGGGGCGGCCGGGGAGCGGGGCGGTAGACGGCAGGCCCTCACCCCCTGCCCCCTCTCCCATTGCGACGCTGCGCGTCGCAGGGAGAGGGGAATCTCGTCCGCCAGGGGCGGCGGCTTCCCCGTACGCCTGGTCTGGGGCCACAGCGGCACGAGCAGCCCCCCACACAGTAGCGCGGGCGGCCTCGCCCGCGCGGTGCAGGACCGGGCAGGCGAGGCCGCCTGCCCTACGGGACGGCCAAAGGGGGATGCCCCGGGGAGAGGGGGTGTGCCCTGGGGCGAGACAGGGGGCGCTACTTCTCGCTGATGGTCTCGGTCACTTTCATGCCAAAGTGCCGCCCGCCCTCTTCGAGCGCCACGAGCACCTTGGCGCCCGGCTGCAGGGCCACCAGCGACACCGGCTGCCCCTCCGGGGTGACCAGACGGATCGTCTCGGCGTTCTGCAGGATCGTCGTGATCTCCGGGCCGTCCAGGATGTCCGGCCCCACACGGGCCCGGACCAGGGCCAGGGGGCGCCGCTCGGTCTTCACGCGGCCGATGTTCGCCCGACGCGTCTGTCCCTGCGCGTTCACCAGCAGCACCTCATCCCCCGAGCGCAGGTCCGCCAGGTACGCCGTCCTCCCCTCCGGGAGCCGCACATAGGCATGGACCGGCCCGGCATTGACGCGGAAGGGCCGCGGGGCGACGTAGGGGTTCTCGACACTCTCGGAGTGCGTGAGGAAGAGCGCAGAGCTGGCGTTGCCGGTCAGCATCCCCTCGCCCAGGCCCATGTTCGTCGTCGTGTCCAGGCAAACGCGGTCCCCCATGCCCAGCGGCCGCACCTCGACGATCTCCGCCACCTGCAGCTCCACCTGCTCCTCGCAGCCCTTGACGGCCTCGACCGTACGGCGCACCTCGGTCGGGTCATCCGTCACGAGGACCACCCCGGCCACCCCGGTCTCCAGCGTCTGCACGGCCGTCAGCGCCTCGGCGGCGTTGCGGACCGTGGCCATGACACGAGCGCCGGCGGCGATGATGTTCTCGAGAGGGATGATGGTCCAGTCGGGGGTCTCGACAATGACGAGGCCGGCCCGGCCCAGTTCGGCCGCGCGCTGCTCGTCGGCCTTGCTCTCGATGCGCACGCGCTGGACGTCCGTCAGGTCGCCATCAGGAGCGACGGTCGCGATGAGGCCCAGGGCCCTCGCGTCCGCGCTGCGTCCCTCCTCAAGGACGAGGCCGTCGGCCCCCGCCTCCAGGGCGGCCGTGACGAGCGACTTGTTCCAGGGGATGACTTGCACCCAGACGGTTCTCATGGTGACTCCGATGTGGGAACGGCGTCAAACGGCATCCTCACCCCTGCCCCTCTCCCTCGCGCTCGGAAAGGCTGAGCGCTCCGGAGAGGGGATCGTGGGTCGCTCTGTGGCTGCGAAGTCACAGAACGGTCGCATCGGGTTCCCCTCTCCGGAGCGCAGCGAGGGAGAGGGGCAGCAACTGTATTGCGAGTCAAGCTTGTTGTGCGTGCTCTTTGGTAGTTTGTCGCGGCCGCCGCCTCTCGGCTAGCTCCGCGTCCCGCCCGCCTTCTGTCCGCGATGGAGGGGCCTGCAGGCGGGCG
>JAJFUB010000138.1 GCA_021372615.1 bacterium
CCGCTCCCACACCACCCATTCCCCTTTTCCCCTCATCTGTGCTCCCCTCTGCCCGCATCCTCTGTACCCCTGCTTCTATCCTCCACCTCAGCGTCGCTCCCTCGCCAGCCGCCATGGAAGCCACCTCCCCGGCGGCAGGAATCGCCCCTCCGTCCCCACAATACCTCAACGTAGCATACTCACCAGGAGGCCACCCCCATGAACCGCTGGCTGTGGTTGAGCTTGCTCGTCCTCGCTCTGGGCCCGCTCGCGGCCCAGGAGTCACCCAACCTCCTCACGAACCCCGGCTTCGTCGGCGACGGCAATGGCGACGGCCTTGCCGACAACTGGGAGTACCAGCCGGGGGCCGCGCGCGAGAAGCTGGATGTCAGCTTCGGGCTCGAGTCTGTCGCGGCGGGCCATTTCGCCCAGCGCCTGTCCTGCACCCGCTACGAGAGCGGCCATGCCATGCTCTGCCAGACGGGCGTGGTGAAGGTCGAGGCCGATCACTGGTACGAGTGCCGCCTGCGGTACCGGGGCGAGAAGCTGAGCACAGCGTACGTGGGCCTGCACGACACCAACGGCTGGAAGCAACTCGGACTGTGGCAGTCCTTCAGCCCGCGCCAGAGCTGGCGCGACCTGAAGGCGAAGTTCCGCGCCGACCACACCTGCAGCCAGACCACGCGGTTCCAGATCTGGTTCACCACCACGGGGACGCTGTGGGTGTCCGACCTCGCATTGCGGGAGATCCCTCCGCCCCCGCGCAGCAACGTCATCCCTGACATCGGCCACAGGAACCTCCTGCCCAACGGGGGCTTCGAGGCGCTGGGGGGCTGGGGGCTGGCGAACTTCTGGACGTATGGCTGGGACGTGGCGCGAGGGCAGGGCCTGGAGGGCAGCAACTGTGCCGCGATCACCTGGCGCCCCGATGACCCTCAGTACGGCACGTATTTCGACTACTTCGATCCGGTCGCCAAGCCCCAGGAGCAGCCCCGCCTGCAGACCATCGGCTTCGTACCGATCAAGCCGGGGGAGACGTACACGCTCTCGGTCTACATGAAAGCCAGCAAGGCCGGGGCGCCCGCCAGCATTGGCCTCAACGGGCCGGGCCTGTGGGGCGAGAAGAAGCTGAGCGTGACCACCGACTGGCAGCGCTACTCCTTCACCGCCAGGGCCTCGGCCGACCTGGCCGTGCCGCAGATCGGGCCGACGTTCACGGCTGAGAACCGCGCGGACTTCGCCGGCACCGTGGTCTATCTGGACGGGGCCCAGCTTGAAGTCGGGGCCGCGCCGACGGACTTCGCTGCCCGGCCGCTGGAAGTCCTTGCCCGGCCGTTCTGGCACTCGTGCGGCACCCCCGTACCGGCCAAAGTGGCCTTCAGCGCCGATGTCGTCTCCGCCGCCCCGACGCCGGCCACGGTCCTGTTCCAGGCCTCCGGCTTCAGCGACGAGCCCGTCGTCGAGGAGACGAAGCAACTGACCCTGAAGACGGGCGCCAATGCCGTGCCGTGGGAAGCGCCGCTGCCCGGGCCGGGCTTCTACCGGGTGAAGGTGAGCGTGAAGTCCCCCGGCGCGACAACAGAGACCAGCGTGCGCGGGGCGGTGTGCCTGACGCCGCCCAACCCCGCCAACAGCGCCTTCGGGATCAACCACGCGTACGCCCACAACGGGCAACTGGAGCTGGTCAAGCAGCTCGGGGTCTCGTGGGTGCGCGACTGGTCGCTCAAGTGGGACCACGTCGAGCCGGAGCAGGGCCGCTTCACGTTCGACGCGGTGGACTTCCAGATCAACCGTCCCCTGAAGCTGGGGATGAACGTGCTGTGCATGTTCCCGTTCCCGTCGGCGGAGTGGTGCTCGACCGCGCCCGCAGAGTTGAAGAAGACAGGCTACCCGGGCAACCGCATCCGGCAGGCGTACGTCCCCAGTGACCTCCCCGCCCTGGAGGCCTATGCCGCCGCGTGCGTCGAGCGCTACCAGGACCGCATCCGGTATTGGGAGGTCTTCAACGAGTCGATCTTCACAAACTACTCGCTGCCCAAGAGCGCCGGCTACAAGCCCGAAGACTACGTGTCGCTGCTGCAACGCGTGTATGCCGGGTGCAAGCGCGCCGACCCGACCTGCCACGTCATCGGGGGCTACAGCGCCATGCCCGACATGTTCCCGCTCTATCAGGCCATGTTCGACCAGGGCGGCCTGCGGAGCTGCGACGAGGTGAGCCTGCACTGGTATCCCGGGGGCGCCCCGGAAGGCGTGGCGGCGGACCTGCAGCGGCTGAACGGCATGGCGCAGGCGCAGGGAGGGACCAGGCCCTACTGGATGACCGAGTTCGCCTACTATGCCGACGATGACCCCGACCCCATCAAGCGCAACTGGCCGAACCTGCTCGAGAGCGAGTGGCTGCAGGCGGTGTGGAACACGCGGGCGTGTGTGCTGATGCTGGCGGGCGGGGTGGAGAAGATCTTCTACCACATCTGGACCACGCGGCTGAACTACGACATCGGGTCCACCATCTTCTTCGAGTATGCCGGGGCTCCGCACAAGATCGCGGTCACGCAGGCGGCGATGGCCTACCTGCTGGGGGAGAGGCCGAAGTGCGTGAGCAGCGACCTGAAGCTCGGGGAGGACGTACGGGGATGCCTGTTTGAGGCTCCCCGGCACCTGCGCTTGACCGGCAGGCCGGCCCGCCATGTGGCGGTGGTATGGGCAGAAGGGGACGGCCATCAGATGCACGTGCCGGACTGGAGCCGGGCCTACGACATCTGCGGCGCGGAGTGGGGCTACAAGTCCTTTGAGCTGGGCGAGACCCCCTTCTACCTGGTCCTGCCTGACGCGACACCCGAGGGTGCGGCGCAGACCCTACGCAGCCATCTCTAGACCTGTGGTCCGCTCACCCGGCCTTCGGTTCGCCGTCCTGAGCATACGGGCCGCGCCTGTGTTAATGGACAAACATGCCGTAACGTTCCACAAAGCCTGACCATACGCGGAGTATTGACAATTACGGAGTTGTTGTACATACTGGGCTCATGGGAATGGTTGTTACCCCGGAGGGGTGAAGCAGATGAGCCCGACCAAGCAGTTGGAGACCACCGAACAGGTTGTGGCAGCCATGGGGGACGTGCGGCGGATGCGCATCCTGGAGATCCTGACCGAGCGCCAGGCGTCGGTCAAGGAACTCTCCGAGATGATCCACGAGTCACCGCAGACCACGCACTACCACACCAAGATGCTGGAGCGCGCGGGGCTGATCGAGATCGTCGAGAAGCGCGAGGTGCGCGGGGCGCTGGAGAAGTTCTACCGGGCGGTGGCCGACCGGTTTGTGGCCGGAGACATCGTGGGCAAGGCCAGTTCCGAGTTCGGTGTCGGTCTGATCCAGAACTTTCTGGACATGCTGCGGTACTCTGCGGAGAGCACCAACGGGGAAGGGGTCTCGCTACACGTGCTGGGCATCCAGTGCGCGCCGGAGCGCATTCCCGAGTTCCAGGAGCGCTTGCAGGAACTGGCCAGGGAGTTCCAGGGCATGAGCGGCGATGAGGGCAAGCACTTCGGGCTGATCGCGGGCGTCTTCCCGATCCCCGAAGACGCGCTGGCCTCGCTGCCCGAGCACCCCAACCGCATCCTGACCGTCGAAGGGATGGACTTCGCGGAGTAGCTGCGCCCGGACGCCGGGCCGAAGGAGGGCGATATGACAGCCGCCAAGGTATTCGGAATGGTCGCCGGTGGACTGGTCGTGGCGTGCCTGGTCTGCGTCGTGATGCTGCTGGTCGTCAAGCTGCTGTGGGCCTGGACCGTCCCGGACCTGTTCCCGGGCGCAGTGGCCCAGGGCCTCGTGGCAGGTAGCATATCGTGGCTGACGGCCCTGAAGGTCGCCATCGTGTTGGGCGTCCTGTCCGGCCTTGCCGGAGGCCACCGCGGCCACGGGGCACACTGCGACTGATCCCCGTCGGCCATAGCTAGCGGCTAGGACGTGCGCACGCTGCCCACCCAGCGGTCAATGCGCCCCGTGTCCCAGCCGGGCTTGAGGCGGATGTCGTCCGGGCCCGCGAGTTCGCCCGGTCGCGTGGGCGCACACGTCCCGCCCACGCGGGGGACGATCTCCCACCAGCACATGCAGTTGTGGTTGTGCTCGTGGTGGATGACGAAGCCCGCCTCCTCCACCAGGGGCTCCAGCCACCCCATGCAGTGCTCGCAGTAGTCCGCGTAGTGCTCCTGTCCCCGCTGCTTGAGCAGCCCCTGGGACGGGCAGGCGTACATGTCAATGCGGAAGACGTTGTCTGCACGCGCGCTCGTGTAGCCGGCTTCCTCTTCGGCCAGCGTGTGCCCCCAGTACTCCGCCATGCCGTCGAAGCCTTTGGGCACGATGAGTTCCCGGGCGTGGCGCTGGGAGTCCGCCGAGATGCACTCCTGCCAGTAGCGCACCACGGCTTCCGGGCCGTACGTGCGGCGCAAGTACTCGAACGTGAAGTCATACCCCAGGATGAACTCAGCGCAACCGATCATGGTGCTCTCCTGAAGGGGTCTGTCCCCGCACGGACCGCAGGTCCGGGAGGGGGCTGACCCCGTGTTCTCGTTGGCTGGCGGGGTCAGTCCCCTGCGATCCGGCTGCCGCCGTCCCTCCGGGGACAGACCCCTTGGCGGAACGTCTGCACGCAACTGCCCCCGCCGCCCTGCACGTCCACGCCGATGCCCGCGCCCTCGCACATCGCCTCCGACACTACCTGGCAGTGCTGGCAGTACAGGGGCATGATCTCGCGACCGTGGGCGCGCAGGTGCTTGATCGCCGGGCAGGTGCGGACGCTGATGGTGACGGTGTCCCCATCGTGCGCCACGGACACGTCCCCGCCCGGTTCCCCGTCAAAGAACGCCTGCCAGTACTCGCGCACGGCGGCCATGCCGCCCTGGCGGAAGCGCTCGGTCACATCGGCGAGGTGCTCGCGTCCGAGGGCCTCCCAGTACTGCCGCAGGCCCGCCTCCCCCCAGTTGTCGTGAATCCAGCGGAACGTTGCGTTGATCGCGAAGTAGAAGTCCGGAGCGGCCATTAGATCACATTCCCTGTCGTGGTGACGCGCTCGCACAACTCCTGCGCGAGCGCCTCGGTCATGTTCCCGGCGGTGTCGGGGAAGACGCAGCCGGTGACGGCGACATCGGAGCAGTTCATCAGGTTGAGGGCCCGTCCCTGCGTGTTGCGGAAGCAGCAGCCGGTGACGCTCAGGCCGCTGCAGGCCGTGGCGCTCAGGGCTTCGCGGCAGTTCTCGGCCATGACGCCGGTGACGGTGCAGCCCTGGACGCGGTTCAGCTCGATCCCGCCCGGGGCGGCCGGCCGGTAGTCCGGGTTGTTGTCCAGCACGGCTCCGGTGATCGTCACCTGCTCGCAGTCCTCCAGGCGGATGTTGCGCTCGTGGCCGGAGATGTGGATGTTGTCCCCCAGCGCGATCCCGCGCGCATAGCGACACAGGATGTTCACCTGCTGGCTGGTGATCAGGTTGCCGCTGACGGTCAGGAGGCCCACCTTCAGCATGTTCTGGGGACTGATACCCTCCAGGCGCACGTTGGCGCCGTCCTGGGTCGGGACGCCCTGGATGGTGTTGCCGCAAATGGCGCCCTCGCGGATGCCGATGGGGCCGGCCACGAACCACACGTCGCCTGCCGGCTCGGAGGCGTCATCGGGGTTGCGGTTGTACTCGATGTCATTGCCGACGATCTGGACGTTGCGGACGTTCCCCTCCACGATCTTGATGCCGCCGCGGTAGTTGTACTGGATGTGGCAGCCGTGGATGTTGATCTGGTGGAGGTTCACGTTGTCCAGGAAGACGCCGATCCCGTAGTTGCGGTACAGGTGGCAGTCGGCGATGATGATGTTGCGGTTGTGGTTGGGGATGTGGATGCCGTGGACGCAGTCGCGCACCGTGACCCGCGAGACGACGGCCTTGTAAGTGCGCTCCAGCCGGATGCCGTCACCCCCGTGGCCGCCAACGATCTCCAGGTCGCATACCGTGGGCATGAGTTCATGGGCGCCGACGGCGTCGGTCAGCTCCGCCGGGCTGGCGCTCCCGGTGTGGGTGCCGATGACGTGGAGCGCCGGCTCGGGGGACTGGTTCAGCAGCCGCGCCCCCGCCGAACGGACAGCCGTGTGACCGCGCTGGTCGAGGCGGACCTTCAAGCCGTGGGTCAGGCGATAGTCACCGGGGGGCAGGAAGAACACACCCCGCGTCTCGTCCAGGGCCCGCTGCAGGGCCGGGGCGTCGTCAGCGACACCGTCGCCGACAACGCCGAACTGCTTCAGGTCGGTACAGAGGTTATCCATCAGACAGAACTCCTGATTTTCAACCAGGCCATGGTTGGATCACTTCACGGCAAAGCTGGCTTCGGCGGCCTGGCCGCTGGCGACGTCCCGGGCGATGACGCGCCAGGTGCCGGCCTGGTCGTTGAGGGCCAGTTGGAAGCTGCCGGTGGCGGGCTTGCTGCCCAGCAGCAGGTTACGCTCGTAGTCGCGGTACTCGGTGCCGTCGGGCGCCAGGACCGTCAGGTGGACGACCTGGCGCCGCGTGTCAGCGCCGCCCTTGAGCACCACGGTGTAGCCGATCGTGGCCCCCGGCTTCGCGGCGGCGGCCTTCAGCGCGAGCTGCGGCGCGGCCAGCGGCAGGGGCGACAGGCAGTACACGCGCGCCTGCTTGCCCGCGAAGGTCGCCTTGATCTCGCCCCGCTTGCCGAGGCTCTCGCCCTCGCGGCAGTCATAGACGAAAGCCGGTTGTGGCAGCCTGATCGTGGCGAGCTCGTCGCTGTCGCCTCCGGGGCGCTCGAAGCCCAGGAAGAGCAGGTCACCCGCCCGGTGGCGCGTGACTTCTAGGGCCGCCGGCTGGCCGGAGGCGAAGCTGAGGCTGCAGCACGGCTTGACGCCGGCCTGTGCGAGGATCGTCCCGAGCAACGCGCGTATCTGCTTTTCGCCGGGGGTGTGGAAGGTGCGCTCGTCCTCGTACTGGCGCAAGTCCACGTTCAGGTACCACGCCTTGCCCTTGCCGACCTGGTTGGCGAACAGCGCCTGCGAGCGGGGTTCGGCAGCGGTGAGGCCGTAGCTCGTGGCCCCCGCCGCGACCATGCCCTCGGCCACCGGGAGCTTCACGCCCTGCGCCTCCGCGCCGGGCAGCTTGACCTCCAGGTCCAGCCCCGTGCTGGCCTGGCCCTCGCGCTTGACGCCGAAGAGGCCGTCGAGCATCCCGGCCGGGCGCTTGCGGCACAGGCCGTCGAACAGGCCGATGTTGAAGTCGCCGATGACGGTGCCGCCGGCCTTGACGAACGCCTCAATGGCCGCCCGCTCCTTCTCCGTGATGGCCATGGCCTCGGGCAGGATGAGCACCTTGTACCGCTCGAAGTCGTTCCTGGGCTGGGTCAGGAGGCCGCCCTCGATCTGCTGGGTGGCTACGAAGTTGTACTGCAGGCCCAGGTCCTCGATCAGCTTGACCCAGACGTCGCGCACGTCCTTGTGCTCTTCCTCTTTGGCCACGAGCTGGGCGGCGTTGATGGCGTCCTGGCTGTACTGGATGGCGATGCCGTCATGCTGCCACTGGCCGGTGCGGATCAGGTCCCACAGGCCGCGCTTGAACTCATGGCACAGGGCCATCGTGTCCCGCCCGCCCTCGGCGTAGGTGAAGTCGTTGTAGAACATGACGTTGGTGTCCCAGGCGCTGACGCTGGCGGTGTCGTGGAGCAGGCACCAGAACATGTTGTACTCAATGGCCCGGCCGGCTTGCCAGTAGCCGGCATAGTACGGCGTCTGCTGCACCCCGGTATACGGGGCGAACGAGCGACGCATCTCGTTGGACCAGCCGGTGTTGTAGGCATGGTAGTAGTTGAAGCCCTGCGACATCTTCCACCAGTCCATGCCGTTGCCGGCGCGGGGCTCCTGGGTGCCCGACAGCCCGGCATGGACGAGCGGGTCCACCGTGCCGATATTCCGCTGGATCTCGGCACAGAAGCCGGCCATGGAGTCATTCATGAAGGTGCGGAACTCGGCCCACGGGGCGGCGTTGGCCTTCTGGCGGGCCTCGTCGAGGGTCATCGGCATGACCTCGTCCCAGGTGGCGAAGTTGGTCTCCCAGGCGGCGTTGAGGTCTGCCAGATTGGGGTAGCGGAGCTTGAGCCAATCGCGGAAGTCGGCGAGGTTGCGCGGGTCGAAGTCGAAGTCAAAGTAGCGGGTGTAGTACGTCAGCGACATCTCGTCGCCCATGCAGTAGTCGTAGGCGCCGCCGAACTGCCGGTCGTCGGTTGCCCGCCGCACCATGTTCTCCATGACCTTCGCGCGCCAGGCCTTGTCGGCCAGCGAGGGCGTGCGGACCAGGTACTGCTTGTCCTTGGTCTGGGCGTACTTGGTGGCCTTGTCCGCGAACTTGGCCTCCATGAAGTCCGGCACGTCTTTGCCCATGTAGCCCAGCAGCCCCAGGTCTGAATACCCGATGTTGTGCCACATGTTCAGCCACGTCTTGCCGGTGCCGTTCTCGGTCGTGCCGCCGAACGAGGTATCCACCAGCGGCTCCACCAGGCGGGCGAGGGCGTCGTTGAGGTACTCCGAGCGCCAGGTGAAGACGCCGCCCCAGTTGGTCAGGCGGAAGCGGTCCCAGTCACGCGGGGCGACACAGAGCACGCGGGTGGAGGCGAAGTCCATCTCGCCCCGCGGGCCGAGGGCCGCCACTTCCCATTCGAGGCCCTGCGAGCGCAGTTCCGTCGGCGTCGCGGTGAAGACCTGGTCACCAGCGGCGGTGAGGGGGCGCGTCTCCTCGAAGAGGAGGCGGCGATGGGTGTCATAGAGGCGGGCGCGCAGGCTCAGGCCGCCGGAGAGCGGCTCGACGGCATTGACGGCCACCGTGAGCTTGAGCGGCTCCGTCGGCGCGAAAGCAGCGTCAAAGAGCTGGCCCTTGCGGTCTGGGCGCGTGCCCATGACCGTGGTCTTCTCGGGCGTGAGCGCCTTGAGCGACGCAGGCGCGGAGGCCGTCACGGTCGTCTGGGCCCAGGCGACGTGCGCCCCGGCCTTGTCCTTCACGATGACATTGACCGTGTTCAGCCCGTCGGGCAGGAACGGCGGGACCGGCAGGTCCACCTGGCCCTGTCCGGGCTGGTAGGTGGCCCTGACTTCCTGCACGGGCTTGCCGAAGCGGTTCTCGATCTGGGCCGACACGGTGTAGGCGCCCGTGCCGCCCTGCAGGCGTAGCGGCAGGACCACCTGGGTCCCGTAGTCGTGCTGGGCCAGCGGCTCGAGGGAGACGACTTCGACGCCCGTGTCGCGCTTCGCGGCCCATACCGACAGCCGCGACAGCAGCGCGTAGTAGGGCTCCCAGTAGTCCCCCGTCATGCTCTTGTAGTCGTCGCGCAGGAAGCCGCCGCGGTACGAGAAGATGGGGATCAAGCCCGCGTAGCCCCGGTAGGACATGTCGTGGGTCAGCGTGTCATAGGTCAGGACAGCGGTGCGGCCCTCGCCGAACTGGTTGGTGACCAGCAGCGGCTGGCCCTTGTCCAGCGTCGCGAGCACCTGGCCCTCCGGCCACTTCGTGTAGTCCATGTAGCGGGTGGCGGGCAGCTTGCCCCACGGCAGGCCCGCGGTGAGCGGCGACTGCTCGCCGCGCTGCCACTTCGAGAACGCCCACATGCTGCGGGTCTTGGCGATGCCGGCGATGGGCGCCAGTTCGTCGGCCTCGGTGAAGCCGTCGGGCTCGATCAGGATGAGCCCCGCGCCGCCCTTGACCTCGGCCATGATCGCCTGCTGTGTCTCGGGCTTGAAGTGCTTGCCCCAGTTGAAGCCCGACAGGATGAGCAAGTCGTACTTGTTGGCCTTCAGGTAGTCCAGCAGGCGCTTGTTGGCCTGGTCGGGCGTGGAGATCGAGCGGTCGCCGCAGTAGAGTTCCTCGGTCCAGAAGGTCGTGCGGAACTTGACGTAGGTCAGGTCCATCTGCAGGCGCTGCTTGAGTTCGATGACCTCCCGGGCCACGAAGTCGTCACACAGCACGAGGGCCTTGATCGGTCCGCCGGGCAGCGGGGTGGCCCACTCGACGTGCGGGGTCACGATCTCGTCGGAGAGGTCATGGCGTGGCAGGGAGGCCTTCTCCTCGGCCGCCAGGCCCACGCGCTGCTCGAGGGGCGCCCGGTGGTAGGCCACCTGGGCCCCGCCGACTGAGAACGGCCGCTCGAAGTCATCGAGCGCCTTCCCGGCGCGCTGGAGTTGCACGTTGAGCACATAGCCGCCCGGGGCGAGGGTCCCGAGCTTGACCTGTTGCTCGGCCCCCTTGCCGGCGGCCATCTCGATCTTGCCCAACTCCTGCCACGCGCCGGAGGGGAGCTGCCTGAAGCGGATCAGGCCCGTGGTCGCAGCGGTCTGGGGGGAGGTGGGGATGAGTCTGACGCTACAGGCGGCGGGTGCCGCGTCTTGTGCGGCGGGCCCCGCCGCCGCCGTCAGGTCAATGCTCCCGATCACGTCCTCCACCACGCCGTCCACGCGCGTCAGGCCGCTGAAGGGCAACAGCGCCACATTCGTCTCGAAGGTCTGGCCGCTCTTGAGCGGGAGGCGGTTGTAGCGCCACTCGTGGGTGGCGGCCGGATAGCCCGTGCCCGCCCAGTTGTAGAAGCAGTTCACGTACTTGTAGTCGGCCTGGGTCGCCAGGCCTACCCCGTTCTCACCGCAGACGGCCGTCCAGCCACGTACGGGGTCCTTCCACCAGAAGTCGGACTGCTTCTCACCCTTGGGTAGCGGGAAGGGCAGCTCCTGGACGCCCTCCTCGGTGGGGAAGAAGTAGCGCATGGGCTGGCCGAGGGCGCCCAGGAAGTTGTGCACCCAGAAGCCGTAGGTGTAGTCGGTCTGCGAGGAGGGGTCGTTGAGCAGCTTGTAATGGACCCGGACCGCGGCGCTGCCGCGGCTGATCTCGATGCGCTTGCTGAGTGAGGTGAAGCTCATCATGCCGCCCGCGCCCCCGACGCTCAGCTCGGCCCAGGCGCCATTGGCGTCGCCGCCCACGCGCCAGGAGTACGGGCGGTCGGCGAACATGTACGGCGGCGCCCAGAGCTGGTCCCGCAGAATGCCGTAGCCCGCGTCCTGCGACAGGGCAAACTCCTGCTGCCCCGGCTTGAACAGGAGACTGCGGCACACGCCACCCGCCAACGGCGCGAAGACCAGGCGCACCTGGTCGTTCTCCAGGATCACCTCGGGCTTGCCGTCCCCGTCCACATCCTGCTCGCGGGCTGAGGGCTTCGGGTCGTTCACGGCCGGCAGGTTGAACTGCGCCCCGACTTGCTGCGTGGCGGCCTGGCCGAACAGTTCGATCTCCGCCACGGACAGGACGCTGGGGTTGTTGAAGACCAGCCGGAGCCGGCTGGTGGTGACATCGAGGTTGGGGACCTCCAGGCGGAAGGTGCGCTCCTTCGTGTCGCCCCAGAAGCCGGCCGTCCGCCCGACATCGCGCCAGTCGCCGAACACATCAGCCTGCACGCGGAAGTCGCGGAGCTTGTAGTTGTTGTTGGGCCGGGTGACGACGACTGCCACGCGGCTGAGGCGCGATCGCTGCGCCAGGTCCACGCCGATGACTGTGCCGCCAGTGGCGTAGATGACCAGGCCTTTGGTGTCCCCGTCCGACAGCATGGCCCCGGTCTTGTCCACGTAGGCATCGCCGAGATAGCGGCTGTCGGTGTGGTAAGTCCAGTCCGCCAGCCGCGCCTCGCCCTGCGCGCACAGGACCGAGGAGAGCACGAGGATGGTGAGCGTCAGGGAGACGAGTTTGCGCATGGTTATCCGCTCCGTACGTGATCTCAGTGCCGGCGTCTCGCCGGCCAACATGGCGCATCGTCCGGGGCCGGCGGGACGCCGGCACTGGACGGGTGTAGGGTTCAGTGCTGGCGTCTCGCCAGCCACTGCGGCCAGTCGCCTTGGGCCGGCGGGACGCCGGCACTGGTCGGCAAGGGGAGGCTCAGCCACCCCGAACGAGGCCCCGCGGCGGGGCCCCGTCATCCTACGGATGGCGCCCTGCCCTGGATGATGAGCTCGGCCGTCTGCCCGGCGCATACGACCAAGGGGACCGCGTACAGGCAGCGCGATCCCTGATGGCCCAGGAACTCCGCTCCGGCCGGCACGTCCCGCCCGATGGCCTCCAGGGGGCAGCCCTGGCCGCGCGGGAGGTGGAGGCAGAGCACCACGTCATCGCAGTCGCAGTTCCCGGTGTTGTGCACGGTCACCTTGCCCTCCGCGGCCGTTACGCGAACCCCTTCACGGCGAGAGCACCAGTCGGCCAGCTCGACCGGCAGCGGGTTCCACGTGGCCGGTGACTGGTCGCGCAGGGCGCGGATCAGCCCCGCCATCGCCGGCGGCCAGCAGTCGGCCACGCCCGGGTAGCTGCTCATCTGCGAGAACGTGCGCTGGTGCCAGTTGAAGCAGACGAAGCCATCGTGGGCGACGGCGAGGTCGAGGAGGGGCTTGCCATTGGCGATGGCCCCCGCCACGTCGCGCCCCGTGCCCTCGCCATAGACCCCGAAAACAATGCCATCCTCGATGACAAAGGGGAACTCCCACAGGCCGACCGGCTCCAGCGTGCGGCAATCCAGCGGCCGGAAGGGCAGCAGCGTGCCGCACAGCAGGCCGCTGGTTGCCTGCTCGGCGTACCAGGTGGAATCATAGCGCAGCCCGGCGGCGGCCTTGTGGGCGAGGGTGTCGAAGGTGTGCTTGAGGTGGTGGCTGCGGGTGCCGGTGGGCCGGTCCAGCCCGAGGATCTCCAGCAGGAACTCCACTTCTCCCCGTACTTCCGCGGCGGTCTCGTGGCTGATCTGGTGCAGTGAGACCTCCCAGCCGCCCTCAAGGAACGCCTGCGCCTCGCGCAACACGGCCGGGTCGGCGATGCTGTAGTTCGGCTCCAGCCAGTACTTCTCTCCGGGCTTGGCGCAGAAGAGGTAGAAGGCCGACCGGATGTTCAGGTCACTCTCGAACTGGCGCCAGCGGGGTGGGAAGAAGCGCGGGTTAGCGCTCTGGTCCAGTTGCGTGCGCAGCGCCTGGTCAGCGAAGAGCTGGTCCACGTCGTGGCTGACCAGGAAGCCCTGGCGCTTGACCTGGCCGTCACGGAAGGGGTGCGGCCAGACGGTCACGAGCGGCTCGCCGGCCTCGGCGCAGAGCTGACAGAGCAGCCCGGCGGTAATCTGCACGTAGTCATCGACGACCGCCTGCCCGCCCCAGCGCTCGCGCAATTGCAGGTCCCACAGGTCGTCCACCTCGCGCACGAAGCGCTGCCACCCCGGATCCCCGGCCCAACTGAAGCGGGAGAGGTACAGGCCGATCGTCTCGAAGACGCGGCCGGCGAGGTGAATGCGGCTGGCATCGCCCTCCTGGGCGACGGTGAGGAAGGGGGCCGGGGGCGCTGCGCCGTCGAGCCGCCTGATCTCACCCACAGCGACGCCTGCTCCCGCCGCCCGCGGCAGTCCCATCAGAGGCAGCACCTGCGCCTCCTCCACCGTCGGGCCCGCAAGACAGGCCTCGTGGGTCACCCGGGCGATGTCGGCGGTCGGCAAGTCAGCCGGCTCCCCATCGGGCTCGCAGTTGAGGCAAAGCTGCCCGCGCGCGGGGTCTATGATGATGTAGGGCTGTTCCAGCCCGCCTTCGGGAGCCCTCTCGTCATACGTGACTCCCAGCATCCCCAGCGCCTGGGTGGCGCCGTACCAGGCCCAGGTTGCGGCGGAGTCGCAGGAGAGGTGGATTGGCTTGCGGAGAATGAGACGCATGATCTTGCTCCGGGTCACGAGTGTGGGCTATACTGCCGCCGCGGCCAAGAGGCTCACGGAGGGCACCGATGAAGCTGCCGTGGCGACGTCAGGAGCCGGAGAAGCAGGACTTCGCCCGCCAGTTGCGCTTGGCCAACGACGCCCTGCGCAAGAACGACTACCCGGCCGCCATCGCCGCCTACAAGGCGATTCTCGACGCCGACCCCGGAAACCTTGGCGTGCTGCTGAATCTGGGGACGGCGCTGCACCTGTCGGGCCAGCACACGCCGGCCATCGAGCGCTTCGAGCAGGTACTGGCGCGCGACCCGGGGCATGTCGTGGCGCTGATCAACCTGGGGGCAGCCCATGGGGCGCTGGGGCACCTGGACCGGGGCATCGAGGCCCTGGTGCGGGCGCTGGAGGTGGACTCGACCCGCCGCGACCTGCACTACAACCTGGCGGCCCTGTACCAGCGAGCTGCTGACCAGGGGCGGCCCCAGCTCCTTGACCGTGAGGGTGAGGGTGTTCACGGTGTGGACCGGCCCATCGGTGACGCCGAAGATCTCGGCGCGGACGGCGGCG
>JAJFUB010000139.1 GCA_021372615.1 bacterium
CCAAAACTACGCGGCACCCGCCGCCTAGCTCGGCCGGATCACAAACAGCGGGTCGCCATACTGCACGCCATGGCCGTCCTCGTGGACGATCTCCACGATCTCCCCGGCCACGGGGCTGGTGACCACGGTCGGCTTGCGCAGCACCTCAATCAGGCCCAACATCTGGCCTTGCTTGACCTGGTCGCCCACATGCACGAGCGCTTCCTGCCCGGGCTGCTTGCCCCGGTAGAACAGGCCCACCACGCGCGCGGTCACAGCCACGGTCTCGGGCTCCGGTGGGGCCTGCGGGGCCACCGCCACGGCCGGCGCCGTCCCTTCCCCGGCCTCGATCACAATCTGCGGGTCACCGTTGCCGGCAGGGGCCAGGCGCACGAACCGGTAGTACCGGTCCCCCTCCTGCAGGGCGAACTCCCCGGCCTGAGAGGCTTTGAAGACTTCCAGCAGTTGCTGAATGCGCTCGCGGTCCAGCGGCACCATGTGTTCCTTTGTGAGAACTCATTCGCGTGGGCGGGTGGTCCCCACACCCGCAGTCCGTCCGCGTGGGCGGGTTTGTCCCCAACACCCGCATGCGCGCGTGGGGACACGCGCGCCCACGCGACAGCCTATGACGTCACGCGGGTGACGTACTCCCCGCTGCGGGTATCCACCCGGATCATCTCATCCTGGTTGATGAACAGCGGCACGGTGACGACATGCCCGCCCTCGATGGTCGCGGGCTTGGTGCCGCCGGTCGCGGTGTCGCCGCGCACCCCGGGCTCGGTGCGGATGACGCGCCGATCCACCGTGTTGGCTACATCAATGCCCAGCAGCTCGCTCTCGTGGCTGATGAACCAGACGGACTCGCCGTCCTTGAGCCACTTGGCCTGATCGCCCACGCGCGCGGCGTCCATCTCGACCTGGTCGTAGGTCTCCAGGTCCATGAAGACATACTGGTCGCCGGTGGCGTAGAGGAACTGCATCTCCTTGCGCTCGACGCGGGCCGGCTCGACCTTCTCGCCCGAACGGAAGGTCTTGGCGAAGACGTTACCCGTCTTCATGTCGCGCAGCTTGGTGCGCACCACAGCCCCGCCCTTGCCGGGCTTGTGGAACTCGTGACTGACGATCTGGTAGACCTTGCCATCGAGCTCGATGGTCAGTCCCGCTTTGAAATCGGAAGTGGCTATCACGTCGCATCCTCCAGGGTCCGCGCCACCGCCACGGCGGCTCGCGATGGTGGTTGCGGATTCTACAGGAACAAGGGGCAAAAGTCAAAGCAGCCGCGGCAGGTGCCGCCGGGGCCGGCAGCGAATCTCCATATAGGACTATCACATCGGTGCAGGAGGCCTGTCATGCGCAGGGGCTTCACACTCATCGAGTTACTCGTCGTGATCGCCATCATCGCCATCCTGGCCGCCATTCTGTTCCCCGTGTTCGCCAAGGCCAGGGAGAAGGCGCGGCAGGCAAGTTGCCTGTCCAACGTCAGGCAGCTCGCGGTGGCCTTCCACCAGTACGCGACTGACTATGACGGGATGCTGCCTGATCTGCTGACCGGGCGTGACACCGGCGTCGCCTCGATGTACATCTACTGGCCGTGGGCCCTCTACCCCTATGTCAAGAACGGCCAGATCTTCGCCTGTCCGAGCTGCACGTGGGGCCAGTCCCTCCCGCCTCCGGGTGGCGGAACGTCCATCGTCGTCCGTGGCTACGGCGGCGTGCGAGAGGTCCTCGGGTACGCAGGGAACCTGGGCTACATCACCTCAGGTGCCGACTCGTGGGGCTCATACAGCAACCCGGACCAGAGCTACTATGGCCAGTCCCTGGACGGCATGCAGTCCCCGGCCGAGGTCGTCGTACTGTGCGATGCCACGAACTGGACTTGCCAGCGCGACTATTGGGACCGGACCGACAACACGACCCAGCCGGACGCTGCAACTGCAACGTTCTACAACAACGCGTACTATGTCGTGGATAGCCGCCACAACGAGGGCGCCAACTGCGCCTACGCCGATGGCCACGGCAAGTGGCAGCGCCGTGGCATCGCCAACCACCCCTCGAGCCACCCCAACCCGAGCGCCGGCTGCGGGAACTGGTACCAGTACCAGTACCACTAGCCCGCGCACCGGTCAGCCCACACGCCACGACGGCCTGCACTCCGGTGCAGGCCGCCTTCGTTCTCGGGGTCTGGTTCGCTCTCCGGGCCCGTCCTTCTACCGCAGCAACTGCCTGCGCATCTCCGCCAGTGTGTCTTTCGCCAGCTTGTGGTCCGGGTGCAGGGCCAGCTCCAGCTCCAGCTCGGCCATGGCGTTGGCCGCCCGGCCCTTGCGCACGTACAGGGCCGCCAGGTTGTAGTGCAGGTCGCGGCGGGTCGAGTCCACCTCCAGCGCCCGCACCAGGGCCTCGATGCCCCGGTCCAAGTGCCCCAGCGCCCCATGGGCCGCCCCCAGGTTGATCAGCGCCACGATATGCCCGGGGTCGCGCGCCAGCACCTGCTCGAAGCGTTCGATGGCCGGCGTGTGCTGGCCCGACAGGTGCAGCGCCGTCCCCAGATTCAGCAGCACGCCAAGGT
>JAJFUB010000140.1 GCA_021372615.1 bacterium
AAGAAGCTGCAGGCGGCACAGGTGGCGGCGCCGGACTTCGACGCCTCGGCCTGGCGGGAGCTGGAGACGCCCGGCGGGTGGGAGACGAAGGCCGCCGATCTGAAGGACTATGACGGGATCGCGTGGTACCGCAAGGAGTTCGCGCTTCAGGAGGTCCCGGCGGCGTCCGTCGCGCTGAAGGTGGGGGCGGTGGATGATGAGGACTGGACCTATCTGAACGGGCAACTGGTGGGGCACATCGGCACCGACAACCACCCGGAGGAGTACTGGTCGGCCGACCGCGTCTATGCCGTGCCGCCGGGGCTGCTGCGCGTAGGGACGAACGTGCTGGTGGTGCGGGTCAGCGACCTGCGCGGGGGTGGGGGCATCATGCGCGGGCCGCTGGGGCTGTTCGAGCCGGGGCGGTGGCTGGAGTCGTACTACCTGGATGAGCCGGCGGCGCTGGATGACCCGTATCGGTACAACCGGTGGTAGGGGCCGCAGGGACGGAGCGGAGCGGCGGGGAAGGCAGGCGCGACGTGAGGCTCGCAGATTAGACGCACGGAGGATGGGGAGCGATGAGTGAGGCGTCACGGACGGATGGAGCGAAGCCGCCGGTGGAGAAGCCGGGGTGGCGGCTGACCTTTGCAGACGACTTCGACCGGCCACAACTGAATGACATGTACTGGTTCCCGGCGTACCGGTCGGGGCGCAAGGAGTACTTCCGGAGGCTGGGCAAGCCGAGTCGGTGGGTGGACCACAACGCCCACACCGTGATCGAGGACAGCGTCCTGAAGCTGCGGATTGATGAGACGCTGCCCTTCCGGCCGGACAAGAGCACCCCGTGCGTCAGTTGTGTGCAGACCTCGGACCACCGCTTCGGGGCGACGCCGGATGAGTTCCAGGTGCTCGACAAGTTCGCCCAGAAGTACGGCTGGTTCGAGGTCCGGTGCAAGTGTCCGCGCGGGGAGGGGCTGCTGAGCGCCTTCTGGCTGCACCAGTGCGACCCGACCAAGCAGGAGTACACGCCGGACGGTCGGCGGCGGGAAGTGGGCGAGGGGGTGGTGGAGATTGACATCATCGAGCAGCAGGGGCGGCTGATCGGCGATGCGAGCAGTGCCGTGGACCTCAACGTCCACTTCACGCCCGACGCCCACTACCGGCCTGAGGTCGGGGTGGACGCCTCCAGCGACTTCCACGTGTGGGCGATGGAATGGCAGGAGGGGCGGATAGACTGGTATCTGGACGGCACGCGCCTGCAGACCTACGAGGGCCCCACACCCCAGGAGCGGATGTTCGTCCTGATGGCGCTGTTCCAGTACTCGGGCTGGATCGGCGAGATTGACCCCCAGATGTCCTATCCCCGCGACCTCGAGGTGGACTACGTGCGGGTGTATGCCCGCGAGACGGGATAGGGCCCGCCGAGGCGCGGGCTTGCGGAGACGGGCCGGCGGTGAGGACCGCCGGTGTGTGCGTCTCACGCACCGTGGGTCACGGCGCCTCACCCACCGACCGGGCCGACACGCACCCCTGCAGGCTGATGCTCGCGTGCTGTCCCGGTGACGGCTAGAGGCTGTGCAGCAGGACAGGCGGCTCGCCTGCCTGCCCGCGCGGGTCAGCCGCGCTACGGGGACACATGGCCCATCGCGTGACGCGATGCTAGTGCCCCTGGGTCGCCTCGCCCAGCGGCACCAGGCAGAGGAACTGGAGGCCCTCGGCCCCGGCGCGGAAGCAATGGATTTCGTCGGGCAGGACGAGGACGGCGCAGTCGGGGCGGACGGGTGTCTCGCCCTGTTCGGTCACGACCGCCCCGCCGCCCTGGAGGACGTAGACCTCGTGCTCCCAGGGGTGCGAGTGCCTCGGGGTCTGCCCGTTGGGCTCGAGCGTGAAGCGGCGGAGGGCGAAGGTGGGGGCGCCCTCCGCAGGGCCGAGCAGCCACTGCACCTGGACGCCCTGCGCCCCGATCTCGCAGACCTGACCGGGGGGCACGTCAGCGGCGTGAACGCAACGCATGGGACCGACCTCCTCTGGCGCCCTCGGCGCCGGTGCGAGGCTGCGTGCCGGCCGGGCTGTCAGTCAGCCGGCGTCTCCTGCAGCACCTGCGGCATCTTCTCCACGAACGCCCGGATCTCATCCCGGACCCGCCGGTAGTGCGGCAGGGCCTCCTCCTCGGTGGCGGCGTCGCGCGCGAGGAAGGGCGGGTCGTCAAAGCCCACATGGACGACCCTGGCGTTGCCGGCAAACAGGGGGCAGGACTCCCGCGCCCGGTCACAGACGGTCACCACAACGTCGAACTCGGTGTCGCCGAGCTCGTCGGTGGTCTTGGAGTACTGGCCAGAGATGTCCACGCCCGCCTCGGCCATCACCTTGACGGCCAGCGGGTTCATCCCGTGCTTCTCGAGGCCGGCGGAGTAAGGCTCGATGACGTCGCCCTGCAACGCGCGCGCCCACCCCTCAGCCATCTGGCTACGGCAGGAGTTGCCCGTGCACAGGA
>JAJFUB010000141.1 GCA_021372615.1 bacterium
CCACAACCCCGATGCGCGCGTGAAGCTCGGCGATGCGTACTTCGAGGCCGAGATGCCGCGCAAGGCCTACCAGGCGTACCGCAAGGCCCTCAAGATCCACCCCCGCCACGCTGAAGCGCATTTCTGCCTGGGCGAGTTCTATTACACCATCGGTCGCGTCCGCGCTGCCGTGCAGGCCATGGAGAAGGCGCTGGCCTGTGACCCGTCGCGCCACTGGTATGCCTGCCGGCTGGGCGACGTGCACTGGCTGGTCGGCAATGTGGAGAAGGCCCGCGGCCACTACCAGCGGGCCGCCGACCTGGCCCCCAACGAGGGCTACTACCACTACAAGCTCGCCGAGTTCCACATGCGGACCCGTGACTTCGACGCCGCGGTGACCGAATACGAGCACGCGGTCCGGTGCGCGCCCGTGGATGACTTCTACTCTGCCCGTCTCGGGGCCGCCTACATCCGCAAGAACCGCCTCGACCGGGCCCAGGCGGGCCTGGTGCGCGCGACCATGCTGGCGCCGGATAACCCTGTCTACCGCTATGCACTCGCGGACATCATGCTGCTGCAACAGGACGATGAGGCCGCCGGGCGCATCGTGGACTCGACCGGCCCCCTGGACGAGTACTACAGCGACGGTCTGCGCCGCTGGCGGGGGCGGGCCGGTCTCGGGGCGCTCAGCGACATCGGGATGCTCCCGGCCTCGGAGCTAATGGAGCCGGACCCCGATGACGGCCACCACGAACTTGAACCCGAATAGCCCCACCCACCGAAGGATCGCGCATGCCCCTGGAACTACTCACCATCCCTGTCGGTCCGCTGCAAGCCAACTGCTATGTGCTCCACGATCCCGCCGGTCCGGCCGTCGTCATTGACCCGGGCGGTGAGCCGGAGCGGATCATCGCGCAGTGCGAGGGGATGCAGCCGCAACTCGTGCTGCTCACGCACGGCCACGCCGATCACGTCGCCGCCGCCCGCGTGCTGCAGGGCGAGCTGGCCATCCCCGTGCTCGCCCACCCCGAGGACTGGCACTTCGTCGCCACCCCCCACCCGTACTTCGTGCAGATGGTCGGTGGCATGGAGCCCTGCGCGCCGGATGAGGCGCTCGACGACGGTCAGCAGATCGAGGTCGGGGAGATCACCCTCCGCGTCCTGCACACACCGGGGCATTCGCTCGGCAGTGTCTGCTTCCTCGGGGACGGGGTCGTCTTCACAGGTGACACGCTGTTCGCCGGCAGTGTCGGCCGCACGGACCTGCCCGGCGGAGACTGGGGCACGCTGGAGGAGTCGCTGCGCAAGCTGATCGCCGCCACGACCCCGCAGACCGTCGCCTACCCCGGCCACGGCCCGGCGACGACCATCGGCGAGGAACTCCAGGAGAACCCCTTCCTGCAAGAGTTGTAGGCTCTCCGACCCCGGCGCGGGCACTGGCAGCGCCCCTGGCGGCGTTGAACAGCGATGGTGGCGTGAGTAGCGCCGTTGCCGTTGGAGCGCGGCTCTCCAGAGCCGCAGGCGTTGCCGTTGGAGCCCGGGCTTTCCAGCCCGCCACCGTTGGCGTGCACATCTGCGGCCCCGGAGACCGGCAATCCCATGCGCATCGCCATAGATACCCGCACCCTGGGCTCGCCCAAGACCGGCGACCGAACGGTCACGCTCGGGCTCGTGAAGGCCCTGGCCCCCCTGGCGGAGGGAGACGGCCACAGGCTGCTGCTCATCGGCCAGGAGCCGCCGCCGGAGGGGCTGCTGCCCGGGTCGCCTGCCTACGAGGTGCATGTCGCTCCCCGGCCGCGTGGCTACCGCTGGATGCTATCGGCCTTCCCGAAGGTGTGCCGTGAGGCCCGTGCGGATGTCGCCCTGATTCACTACATGGGCCCCTTCTCCTCGCCGTGCCCTTTCGCCACGATCATCCACGACACCGTCTGGCGGAGCCTCCCCGCCACCTTCCCGTGGCGCGACCGCCTGCTGCTGAACACCTTCATCCCCGGCACCATCCGACGCGCCGCGGCCGTCATCGCCGTCAGCGACTTCACGCGCAGTGAGATCGCGCGGCACTACCGGCAGGCGGCAGGCAAGCTGCACGTTGTGCCCAATGCCATTGACCCGGCCTACCGTCCTGTAACCGACGAGGCCGAGCGGCAGCGCGTGCGCGCACAGTACGACCTGCCCGAGGGCTACATCCTGTCGGTGGGGGTCCTGCAGCCACGCAAGAATGTGCAGGGCCTGCTGGAGGCGCACGGGCAGATGCGGCCGGACCTGCGGAGGCGACACCCGCTGGTCATCGCCGGCAAGCGTGGCTGGATGGTCGAGGCGCTGCTGGCCGCGGCACAGGGCATGGAGCAGTCGGTGCAGTTCATCGGCTATGTGGCCGATGCGGACCTGCCCGGCCTGTACTCGATGGCGTCGTGCTTCGTCTACCCGTCGCTCTACGAGGGATTCGGGCTGCCGCCGCTGGAGGCGATGGCCTGTGGCACACCGGCCATCACCTCGAACGTGGCATCTCTGCCGGAGGTGTGCGGGGAGGCAGCCCTGCTCGTGGACCCGAGCCGTGCCAGTGAGATCACGGCGGCAATGGAGCGGGTGCTTACCGATGAGACGCTGCGGGGGCAGATGATCGAGCGGGGGCGGCGGCAGGCCGCGCGCTTCGACTGGACGGACTCGGCGCGGCGGTTGCTGGAGGTGCTGGGGCAGGTTGCCTCTCCCAGCCGCTGATTGACACCGCCCCTGCGGACAGCTATCCTGCAGATGGTACGTTTCCATTGCGCGCAGGAGGCCCCCCATGCGCACTACCCTCCCCCTGACGGTGTTGCTGCTGCTTGCAGTCGTGCCTCCGGGAATGGCACAACCGGCCGCCGGCACCACTGAGGCCGCCGGCCTCGTCTTCCGCACCCTCAGCGCCGATGACCTCGATAGCATCCAGCGCGCCACCGGCTACCGCCTCGGCGTGGGGATTGCCGAGGTGAAGCCTGGAACGCCCGGGGCCGCGGCGGGCTACAAGGCGGGGGATGTCATCCTGGCAGTCGGCAAGACCGGGGTGGACAGCGCCGAGAAGGCGGTTGCTGCGATCCGGGCCGCCACCGGCGAAGTGGACTGCGCTTCCGTGATCAAGGCCGGCGACACGTTCGAGGCGCAGGTGGTGAAGCTGAGATTGGGCGGCCCGGCACCAGCCGCCCAGGCAGGGCTACCCCAGGGCGCCACCGCGGGTGAGCCGAACCCCAATGCCGACCCGATCGGTGCCTACTTCGACATGCTGGACTTCATCCGCAGCCAGGCGTGGGCGCGGTCCGTCGTGACCACGCCGGAGGAGCGTCAGCGGGTGTCGGCGCTGGTGCAGCAGACCTGGGGCACGATGGACGCCACGGCGCAGGCACAGATCATGGCCCTGCCGCAGGCCTGGGCGCAGTTGCAGGCCAACTGGAAGGCCGCGAGCGACGCGGACAAGCAGCGGCAGAAGACGCTGTGGGCGGACGCGCTGCTACTGCCCGGCAACCTCTATCCCCCGCCCGCCAACCCGCAGAAGTTCGCAGCGCCAGGCAACATCGCGTCCGTCGAGTACCCCGGTGACTGGACCGGCGGCATGACCGAGATCGAGGGCACGCCGTTCGCCTTCCTCGGCCCCAACGGCGCGCAGGCCAACTGGCAACAGGTCTTCGATACCCCCAACAGCCCTGCCGGGGCGCTCTTTGCCGTCGCCGAAGTGCCGGCCGGGATGCAGAACGCCACCTACGTAGACGGGGCGCGGGCGCTGGCGCAGATGCTCATCCCCAACGGCCTCGCCAACCTGCGCGAGATCCAGGCGCTGCCCATCGGCGAGATCGGGGCGATCATCACCGTGGTCGGCAAGTTCCCCGGGCAGAATGAGGAGAAGTTCTACTGGATCGGTGTGACACAGTTCGGGCAGGGGAAGATCTTCGCGGGCCGGATGGGCGGCAAGGTCGCTGAGGCCGACAAGCTGATCCCGGCCTTCGCGTACATGCTGGGAACGCTGCAGCTCAACCCGCCCGCACCGGCCGGCGGCGGGGGTGGCGGTGTCTCCGGAGCGTGGGAGGCGGCGTGGAGCCGGGTAGGGACGGCGGCGGTCGCCAATATCTGGGCACCGAGCGGCAACTAGCTCGGGCGCCAACCAGCAGCCCTCGTCGTCGGCGAACACACACAGGCCCGACAGTGATCTCGGGCCTGTGGCATCTTCCTCAAGGCGGCACCACGCGTTCCCCTGCCGCACTGCCGCTATCTGCACGTGTGGACTCGACTCTCGCCCGCGGTACGCGTACAATAGTCCGGAACTGGCGGAGACACCCCCGGAGGCACGCATCATGCGCAGACTTTCGGTTCTCCTGGTTCTGGCCCACATGCTGTTCGCCCCCCTGCGCTCTCTGTCTTGCGTCGCACAACCCGCTACCCCCTTGGATATGCCCAGATGGTTCACAGCGGCACAGTCACCCAGGGGGGTCAGTCAAGCCCCGGAGTGCCTGGGTCTGCCCTGGATTGAAAGGCGATGGGAACGATGAAGCGAAAGAGTGTTCTCTGCTTGACCATGATGCTCCTGGTTTGCGGGCATGCGTATGCGTACTGGCAGATGTACTATGACGAGGAAGCATGCAGGCAGTTCGACAGGGACATGGAAGCAGGCGGGCAGTTCGACAGGCCGGACTACGGCAGGCCTCAGGGGCACTGGGCGACGCGGGAAGAGGCTCTTGCGTACTTGAGGGGGGCGGGGCTGAACGCGTACTGTCTGCAGCATATCCGGTTGATTGAGCGAGTCGAAGCCAGTACCGCCGCCAGGGGCAGCGGCAGTTCCGGCGGAACCAGCAATCCCGGAGGTCAGCGCGGCGGTCGTGGTGGCGGGCAGTTGGTCTCGCTCGGCGCTGTCCTCGTCGAGACCCCGACCGACGCAACCACCAAAGGCCTCCTGGCGCAGCAGGTTGTTCCCGGAGGCCTAGCCGATGCCGTGGGGCTCAAGCCCGGCGACGTTATCGTGAAATGGGGCATGATGACGCTCGCCGAGTTGCCCAACGTCGCAAGGAAACGTGTGCTGCCGGTTCTCACGCGAGGCACGCTGCCAGCTGGACTGAGTGTGGATATCGTGGTCGCTCGAGATGGGCAGACCATTAACCTGACTATCAACACCAGCAATCCCGGTGCACAGCCGGCAGGTGGTGGCGACGGTTCTGGTGGACCAGGCGGCGCGGTAACCCCAGGCGTCGCCGCAACCCCGGCCGACTCCCCCACCGGCAGGCAGCGGTTCTCGCTCGGCGTGGGTGAAGCCCCGTCCGAGTCACCCACCGGCGGGCCGCATTTCTCGCTCGGCTTCGGCGGCGGCGGAACCCCGCCCGACTCACCGGCCAACGGTATCCTGGTGCAGCGGGTCGTGCCCGGGGGCATCGCCGATGCCGCGGGGATCATGCCCGGCGACGTTATCGTGAAGTGGGGCTCGGAGACGTTCAGTGCCTCGCCCGACAACATCGGGCGGGTTCTGCCCTTGTCTGCTGAGGAAGACGGACTGAGTGCAGATATCGTGGTCGTCCGGAATGGCCAGACCATCCCCCTGACCGTCAGGTGCGCCGATCCTGCTGCACAGTCCGCCAACTCAGTGGTCACCCCGAGCGCCGCCAGGCAGCTTGTCGTGAGTGCCGCTCTCGCCCAGCAAGCCGCGGACGCCGCCGTCGGAGGCAACCTGGAGGCGGCGCGCGATCTGGCGCAAAAGAGCGCTCGCGCGATGACGGGTGAGATTGATCTCACCCAGCTTCCTTCCCTCGGCGATCTGTCCAAGCCCGGCGATTCCACGCCGTCGGCGGCCCTGTCCACCGAGGCGCTCTCGGCCGTAGACGAGAACCTCAGACGGATGGACAGCGCCCGAGTCGCCCAGGAACGGGTGCCCACCCCATGCGCCTCGCCGGAGCAAGCCGCCCTCCGCATGCACGCCAGCCTCGAGGAGGCCCGGGCCGTGGCCAACCTGCTGAAGTTGAGCGAGGTGTTGGCCACGGCGCGCCGGGACCCGAGCACGACGAACGAGGCCGTGGTGGCGATCCGCAGTCTGGGCAAGGTGACCGCAGTGTCGGGGCCAGTCGCGACTCCCGGCGGCGCAGGCGGACTCGGCGGTCAGACGACGCCGGCCGGTCCGCAGCCCGCCGTCAAGGACGATATCACCCCGGAGCAGCGCCGGAAGTTGCTGGCGGAATTGACCTCGCTGCAGGGCGAACTAGAGGCGACCAAAGCGCAGCTCGGCAAGCTGACCGGGGCGATCCAGCAGGATCAGAGGCAGTTCGAGGACTGGGAGCTGGTCGCGCGTGCCGGCATGGACAAGTGCAGTGGCGTCCTGTACAACCTGCTGATGGATTGGACCGTGGCGCCGCTCTCGGAGCGCTGCGAGGTGATGCACGGTCTGGCCCAGAAGTTGCCCGACAAACCCCAGGGCTTGATTGACCGGCTGGGGCGCATCAGTGCCTGGTTCAAGGCGATGGGCGCCACTCAGACATTGAAGGACGTAGCGGACGTCGCCGGCAGGGAAGGCAAGACGCGTACGGAACTACTGGAGGAAGTCCGCGATGATCTGAGTATCATCGCCAGCCAGCCGGGATTCGACAAGTTCGTCGTGAGCGTGGCGTGGAAGCAGGGAATCAACATGGTGGACATGGCCTGGAGTTACGCGCAGTTCTCCGCCGCCTACGATGGCATCGAGCAGATGACCAAGAACAGCGAGGGCTACCGGCAGGCGGTGGCCGCCCTGACGACCCGCATGCAGGCGATCGTGAAGCGGACCCATGAGGTCAAGCAAGAGCTGAGCGGGGAGTAGCCCGGGCGGTGAGACGGCGGGGCGCATACGGCACAAACAGCAGGGCCCGGCTACTCTTCGCCGGGCCCGTTCCTTTGCCTTGGCCTGCCGTCGTGGCGTCACTCCTTGGGCATCTCGAACTTCATCTGACGGCGCGCCTGCTGCATGAAGAGGGCCTGCGCCACTGGCGGCACGGGCTTGCCCAGCTTCTGGGACAGCTCGACCACCTTGGTCTGTGCGTGGGCGTTCAGCGCGCTGCTGGCCGCAGCCAGCTTCCACACCTCAAGTGCCTCATCGGTGCGCTTGGCCTGCTCGAGGATGTGCGCCTTCATGTGCAGGCCGAGGGTGTTGTTGGGCTCCACGAGCAGCCACTTGTCAATGTGGGCGACAGCCGCGTCATACTTGCCCTCTTCCATCAGGCGCCAGGCGGGCAGGTAGCGCTCGCGGATCGTCATGGTGGCCCCGGCCGCCGTGCCATCGGTGGGGTTGCGCTTGAGGCAGTAGTCGTACCAGTCCAGGGCACGCGGCATGTCCGGCTGGCGCTCCAGCGCGTGGGCGATGAGGCGGTCAATGTACTCCGGATGCGGGAACTCGATGGAGGCCTGCAGCCACTTCACCGCGTTCTCATAGTCGCGGACCTTGTCGAAGTAGGTCCAGCCCAACTCGAAGTACAGGTCGTAGCGGTCCGGGTTCCACGAGACACCCTCTTTGAGGCTGTCCACACCCATCTGCAGGAACTTGGCCTTCTCCTCGGGCTTGTCGGTCTCGACGAACATGTTGTAGGCCAGGTGCCAGCCGGTAATGCGCCAGGGCTCCAGCCAGTGCGGATCGAGCAGCGTGGTCAGACGCATGGTCCACAGGGCCTGCACGTGCGTCCCCTCACCCTTGTCCCACAGCGCGTCGGTCTTCATCCACAGCATCGAGGCGGCCACTTCGCGGAAGCCGCCCAGAATGGCGCCGACGATCACGCCGGTGACGCCGGTGACGGCCAACTCAGGGTCCTGGCTGCTGCGGGCGAGGATGCGTGTCCAGGGCGTCGGGGGGTTGACGCCCAGGATCAGGCGATCCACCGCTACGCTGCGGCTAAGCGGCTGGAGGGCGATGATTCCGGCCACGACGATGGCCCAGCCGATGTACTTCCTGGTCTTTGAGGGCATGTCTGTCACCGTTAGGGTTGTACGGATGGGACTGCCACGGCGGGTCGCGGTCGGTGACCGCTCCGACACCGTGCGCTCCGCCTACACTTCGCGCTCATTGAACGTCAGGTACCCGATCAGAATGACGATCAGGATGTAGGCCAGGCCCTGGGCCACAATCTTGCCCATCACATCCCAGGGCATGAACTGGTCCTTCATGATGGCTTCGCGGATGTCGAAGATCTCAAAGTGCGGCAGCAGCTTGTAGATCACACCCAGGAAGGCCTTCGCGATGTACGGGATGTCGCGCTCGGGGTTAGCGAGCTGGTTGAAGAACTCGGACATCTGGCCCACGAAGTAGACGAAGAACGTGAAGATCGTCGCCACGATCCACGAGAAGACCGTGGAGGCGGTGACGGCGATGGCCATGACGACGGACACCTCGAAGAAGGACAGGATGATGGACTTGATGATGTTGCCGAAGATGAACTCCATGCCCATGGCGCCTTCGGCCAGGTTCTTGAACTGCGGGGCCTTGATGGCGAACACGATGACGAAGGCGGCGCCCATCAGCAGCACGTTGACGAGGATGGTTGCGATGCCGCCGAGGAACTTCCCGAAGAGGAACTGGGCGCGGCTGACCGGCTTGGTCAGGATCGTGTGGATGGTACGCTTCTCGATCTCATCAGGGATCAGGCGGGTGCCCATGAACACCGCGATGAGCATGCCGAAGAAGCGGATGGAGCCGAGCGACACGTCAATGATCATCTTGAGCTCGGCGCCGGGCTGCAGGTAGGCGAAGACCCACGAGCAGCCGATGATGAGGATGGCGAAGACCAGAATGGTATTCAGGAACTTGCGGCGCCAGGCCTCGTGGAAGGTTGCTTTGGCGACACGGAAGATCGGGCGCATTACCGGGTCTCCTCCCCGACTTTTTCGATGAACACTTCTTCGAGGCTGCGGCGCTGGGGGCCCAGGAAGGTGATGGTGCCGCCCGCGCTCCGCACGACTTCCCCGCCCTGCAGTGCCTTGGCCTGATCGGCGAAGTAGGCGGTGAGGGCCCGGCCCTCCAGGTGGGCGCGGTCGGTCAGGCTCTGGAGCTGCGCAGTGATGGTCGGAGGCACATCCTGAGCGGTGACCATGAACTGGTCGCCGCCGGCCAGCAGCTCACCCACATGCCCCATGGCCTTGAGCTGGCCGCGTGCCAGGATCGCCACGTTGTCACACAGCGGCTCCATCTCCTTGAGCAGGTGGGAGCACAGAAAGACGGTCTTGCCCTGCTCGCGGATCTTGATGATGACCTCGCGGATCTGCATGGCGCCGATGGGGTCGAGGCCGGAGGTGGGCTCATCCATGAACACCAGGTCGGGCTCGTTGATGAGTGCCTGGGCTACGCCGATGCGCTGGCGCATCCCGCGCGAGTAGTTGCGCACGCGGATGTACCGCCGGTCCCACATGCCCACCAGGTCCAGCAGCTCCTTGATGCGCTCTTCGAGGGGCGCCCCACCCATGCCGAACAGCCCGCCATAGAAGCGCAGCAGCTCGATGGCGTTGAGGTGATCGTAGTAGTAGGGCTCCTCGGGCAGGAAGCCGATGCGCTCGCGGCTCGCCGGGTCGCCGACCTTGAGGCCCAGGATCTCCCCGCTGCCGCTGTCGGGGAAGATCAGCCCGAGCAGGAGCTTGAGGGTCGTCGTCTTGCCCGAACCGTTCGGCCCCACAAGCCCGAAGATCTGGCCCTCCTCCACTTCCAGGGACAGGTCCAACAGCCCGACGTCCCGGCCTTCGGCATCGTGGCCGTAGACCTTGCGCAGATTGTCGGTGCGGATAGCAAAGGCGATGTTCTGAACACCTCCCGGCGGCGCCTGTCCTGTCCGGCGAACAGACACAGCCTGTGAGAATGCAATCGGTGAGGTCAGCACGAACGACCGGCCCGGCGCTGGCCGCTCCGGTTCTCTGTCCCAAACGCCCCGTCCTCGGGGAATGGTTCCCTATCGTAGGCGATTCTCAGTATCTAGCATGGAGACCTCCTGGCTGAACCGGGTGCCGGGGAGGCGAGCGGGAGAAGCCACGGCGTTACTAGAGCAGGGGGACGAGGGGCAGTGCGGGGCCGGAACTTGACCCATCTGCCATGGAAAGTGTAGACTCGCCGGGTATCTCTCCCCAAGGAACCCCGATGCGAATCGTTGGCGAAGACAAACCCCTGGAGGCCACGGAAGGCTTCTGTGACGCGATAGCGCAGGCCAGTGGCCAGGAGATCGAGGCCTGCTACCAGTGCGGCAAGTGCACCGCCGGCTGCCCCATGGCGCGGGCCATGGACCTGATGCCCAACCAGGTCATCCGCGCGGTGCAACTGGGGCTCAAAGACCTGGCTCTGGACGCGAACGCCATCTGGTATTGCGCCGGCTGCGAGACGTGCGCCAGCCGCTGCCCACGCGACATTGACATGGCGCGGGTGAACAAGGCGCTGGCGCGGGTATGCGTGCGCGAGCACCGCCGCCCCAAGGACCCCGGCGTCGCCGCCTTCCACCGGGCCTTCATGGAGTCCATGGGCCGTTGGGGGCGCGCACACGAGGTCGAGGTGATGAGCCTGACCAAGCTGCGCAACTCCGCCCAGCGCTTCCGCGACATTCTCCTGGGCGGCATGCTCTTTGGCAAGGGGCGCCTGGGGCTCCTGCCGCACTGGGTGGAGCGCAGCGCGCGCAAGGTGCGGGCCATCCTGAAGCGCGATGCCGAGGCAGCGTAGGGAGGGTCGCGGTCGGTGACCGCTCCCACAGACATACGACACACTCGGTGACCGTTCCCACAGACACACGACACACAAGGCGATCATGATACAGGTTAGTTACTATCCCGGATGCTCGCTGGCCTCGACCGGCAAGGAATACGCCGAGTCCATCGCGGCCATGTGCCGGCTGCTGGGTGTCGAGCTGGTGGAGTTGAAGGGCTGGACGTGCTGCGGGGCCAGCTCGGCGGGTGTCATGCTCGGCCACGAGGCGGCCACGGCGCTGTCAGCGCTGACACTGAAGCTGGCGGCGGAGTTCGACCGCCCGCTGTTCGCCCCGTGCGCGGCCTGCTACAACCGCGTCAAGGTGGCGCTGCGCGACCTCAAGCGCGAGCCGAAGCTGGCGGAGGAGTTGGGGATCGGCGAGCGCGAGCTGGCCGTGCGGGTCGTCAACACCGTGGAGCTGCTCCGCGATGTGGTGGGCCTGGACGCGCTGCGCGAGCAGGTGAAGCAGCCCCTCACCGGCCTGAAGCTCGCGGCGTATTACGGCTGCCTGCTGCTGCGCCCGGCGGACATGGACACGTTTGACGACCCGGAACAACCGACGTCCATGGAAGCGGTCATGGAGGCGATTGGCGCCGAGCCGGTCGAGTGGTACGGCAAGATGGACTGCTGCAGCGGGGGCCTGGCCGGGACCATGCAGCCGGTGGCCGAGACACTCGTGACCCGCATTGTGAAGATGGCGAAGCACGCCGGGGCGGAGGCCATTGTGACGGCGTGTCAGCTCTGCAGCATGAACCTGGAGAGCCGCCAGGGCGACACCTCGCCTGCGGCTCAGCCGCTGCCGGTGCTTTACATCAGCGACGTGGTGGGACTGGCGCTGGGAGCCTCGGCCGGCGAACTGGGGCTGGGGCGCCACCTGGTAGACGTGCGCCCGGCGCTGGCGGTGAAGGAGACGGCGGCGGAGCACTAGCCGGAGCGACAGCAGATGACAACCCGTGAGCTGTTGCACGAGAAGCGGGAGGAGATCCTGGCCCTGGCCGCCAAGCACAAGGCCCATAACGTGCGCGTGTTCGGGTCGGCGGTGCGAGGGGAGGACGGGCCGGAGAGCGATGTGGACTTCCTGGTGGAGTTTGAGCCGGGAGTGCGGCTCATGGAGCGACTGACCTTCATGGTCGAGCTCGAGGAGTTGCTGGGACGCCAGGTGGACGTCTGTTCAGACAGGAGTCTCGAGCCCCTGATACAGGAGCAGGTACGAAGGGAAGCTGCCGCCCTGTGAAGGATGAGCGCGTCTACCTGAGCCACATACTCAAGTGCATCGCCCGACTCGAAGAGGAAGTGGCGAGGGGCGAGGCGGAGTTCCGCGCCAGCGAGACCGTGCGAGACGCAGTGCTGATGAACCTCGCCACCATGGGCGAGGCAATCAAGCGCCTGTCTGCCGAGACGCGTGGTCTTGGGCCGGGATTGCCGTGGAGCCAGATCACCAAGCTCCGTGATGTGATCATCCATCGCTACGACCGTCTCGACCTGCACGAGATCTGGGACATCGCGCGGCTGGATGTGCCGCCCTTCAAGGCCCAGGTAGAGGAGTTGCTCCAGCAGATGTCGGCGCGCCCAATGCAGGCTGAAGGTCCCGAGACCGGCGGGCCGGGCAACACTGAAGGATAACCTATGCCACGCACCGGTGTTTTCATCTGCCACTGTGGCAGCAACATAGCCAAGACCGTGGACGTCGCCAGCGTCGCCGAGCAGATCAAGGCGATGCCTGGCGTCGTGCACGCCCAGGACTACCAGTACATGTGCTCCGCGCCCGGCCAGGAGCTGGTGCGCAAGGCCATCGAGGAGCACAAGCTGGATAGCATCGTCGTGGCCTCGTGCTCGCCTCGGCTGCATGAGCCGACCTTCCGCCGCTGTGTCGCCGAAGCCGGCCTGAACCCCTACCTGATGGAGATGGCCAACATTCGCGAGCATTGCTCGTGGGTGCACAAGGACATGGCGAAGGCCACGCCCAAGGCCCTCGACCTGGTCCGGGCGGCGGTCGTGAAGGTGCAGCGTAATGTGCCGCTGCACAGCACGGAGCTGCCGATCACGCGCCGGGCGCTGGTCATCGGCGCAGGCATCGCGGGCATCCAGGCCGCGCTCGACATCGCCGACGCCGGCTATGAGGTCATCCTGGTCGAGAAGTCGCCCTCGGTCGGTGGGCGCATGTCGCAGTTCGACAAGACCTTCCCCACCCTGGACTGCGCGGCGTGCATCCTCACCCCCAAGATGGTCGAGGTCGCCCAGCACCCGAACATCAAGCTGATGACGTGGTCCGAAGTGGAGAAGGTCGAGGGGTATGTCGGCAACTTCCAGGTGACCATCCGGCAGAAGGCGCGCTATGTGGACCTGGAGGCCTGCGTCGGCTGTGGGCAGTGCGTGGAGAAGTGCCCGGTCAAGAAGATCCCCAGCGACTTCCAGGCCCACCTGGGCAACCGCACCGCCATCTACACGCCCTTCCCGCAGGCCGTGCCCAACGTGCCGGTCATTGACAAAGACAACTGCATCATGCTGACCAAGGGCAAGTGCGGCAACTGCGCCAAGGTCTGCCCCAAGCAGTGCATCAACTACCAGGACGAGGACAAGCTGGTCACCGAGGAAGTCGGGGCCATCGTGGTCGCCACGGGCTTCGACGTCGAGCCGGGCAAGCTGTACGGTGAGTACATGTACGGCAACCATCCCGACATCGTCACCAGCCTGCAGTTCGAGCGGCTGCTGAATGTGTGCGGCCCGACCGGCGGGCACCTGGAGCGCCCCTCGGACGGCCAGGAACCCAGGACCATCGTCTTCATCCAGTGCGCGGGTTCGCGCGACGAGACGCGTGGCGTACCGTACTGCTCCAAGGTGTGCTGCATGTACACCGCCAAGCACGCGCTACTGCTCAAGGAGAAGTACCCGGACATCCAGGTGTACATCTCCTACATCGACATCCGGGCCACCGGGAAGGGCTACGAGGAGTTCATCGAGCGCACCCAGCAGGAGTTCAAGGCCGAGTACGTGCGGGGGCGCGTGTCGCGCATCTATCCGATGGATGGCCACCTCGTGGTGGCCGGCGTGGACAGCCTCCTGGGCAAGCAAGTCGAGGTGGACGCCGACCTGGTCGTGCTGGCGACACCCGTCCTGGCCCGCCCCGAAGCGCGCGACCTGGCGCGGATGCTGAACATCAACACCGATGCCCACGGCTTCTTCACCGAGGCCCACCCCAAGCTGCGCCCGGCTGAGACGCTGACGGCGGGCATCTTCCTCGCCGGGGCCTGCCTCTTCCCGCGCGACATCCCCGACTCGGTCGCTTCCGGCGGAGCAGCGGCGGCGAAGGTGGCCGCCATGTTCGCTCGGGAGACGCTGCAGTCCGAGCCTATCGTCTCCGAAGTGGACGAGAGGAGCTGCGTGGGCTGTCTGAACTGCGTGCGCGTGTGCCCGTTCAAGGCCATCGAGGAGAAGACGCTCGAGAACCCGAAGACCGGCGAGAAGCGCATCGTGGCGTCGGTGAACGAGGGCGTGTGCGAGGGCTGCGGCACCTGCGCCGCCGCCTGCCCGTCCGGCAGCATCAGCCTCAAGGGCTTCACCGATGACCAGATCCTCGCGGAGCTGGATGTGCTGAGCGTGTAGAGACAACCGCGGGGCAGTGCGGGCTTACAGCCCGCGCTCTCCGCTGCTGCCGGGCTGGAAGCCCGCACTACAGACGTGATTGAGACCGCATGGCCACTGAGACCGCAACCGAAGTCGAGGAGCAGCCTGGCGCCGCCGAGGAATGGCAGCCGCGCATCGTGGGCATTCTGTGCTACTGGTGCAGCTATGCGGGCGCGGACCTGGCCGGCTCGTCGCGCCTGAACTACCCACCCAACATCCGCGTGGTGCGCGTACCGTGCTCGGGACGGGCCGACCCCCTGTTCGTGCTGCGCGCCTTTGCGCGCGGCGCCGACGGTGTCATCGTCCTGGGCTGCCACCCGGGCGACTGCCACTACGCCGAGGGCAACTACTATGCCCGCCGGCGCATGTCGCTGCTCAAGCGGCTCGTCGAGTACGTCGGCATCCCCAAAGAGCGCTTCAAGGCGCTGTGGGTCTCGGCGTCCGAGGGCAAGGAGTTCGCCCAGGTCATCAACGAGATGGTCGAGGAGATCCGGCCGCTGGGGCCCTTCCGGCCCGAACTGGCGGAGCGCTTCGAGGCCATGCCAGAATGCGAGGACGTAGGCGGCGAATGCTGCCCGGAACATGAACCTGAGCGATGATTCGGTGTGGGAGCGGTCACCGACCGCGACGGGTCGCGGTCGGGGACCGCTCCCACACCCCCAATGCAAGATAGAAACATGAACCCCAAGACCGAGAGAATCCGCGAACGCGCCAGGGAGCTGCTGCAGTCCGAGCAGGTCGCCAGCGTCATCGGCTACAAGCGCGGCACTGAAGCCCACCGCTCCACGCCCGCCTTCGTCACCCAGCCGGACGAGTGCGATGACCTCATCTTCGACTGTACCTGCGCCCAGAATCTCGCCAACTACCTGCGCAAGCGCCCGGGCAAGACCGCTGTGGTCGTGAAGGGCTGCGATGCGCGGGCAGTCGCGGTCCTGTGCAATGAGAACCAGCTCAAGCGGGAGGACCTCCACCTGATCGGCGTGCCGTGCGAGGGCCTCGTGGACACCGACAAGCTGGCCGCCACCGAGGGTGTGCGCCTGGCGGACGTGACGGAACTGGCCGTGGAGGGCGACGCGGTGGTCGTGCAGATGGGCGAGGAGGAAGTGCGCCTGCCCGCGAGCGACCTGCTCCGCGACGAATGCCTCGGCTGCCTCTCCCCCACCCCGGTCCTGCATGACGAGCTGATCGGCGAGGAGATCCCGCCGCGCGACGAGGCGAAGTTCCGCGAGCTGGCCGACCGCATCGAGGCGATGAGCCCCGAGGAGCGCGAGGCGTTCTTCACGGAGCAGTTTGGCCGCTGCATCCGCTGCTTCGCCTGCGTGCGCGGCTGCCCGATGTGCTATTGCACGACCTGCTTTGCCATCCAGGACACGCCGCAGTACGTGACGCGGATGGTCGGGCTCGATGAGAACCGCATGTTCCACATGGGCCGGGCGATGCACCTGGCCGGCCGCTGTGTGGGCTGCGGCGCCTGCGACCGGGCCTGTCCCGTGGGCATCCCGCTGCGGGCCCTGAACACGAAGCTGGCCGCCGAGACCAGGGACCTCTTCAGCGTCGTCGCCGGCATGGATTGCGACCAGAAGCCGCCGCTGGTGGAGTTCCTGCCCGGCGACACGGAAGAGGCGCTGGACACGCACTAGGGATTGGGGACTGCGGGTCAGGGAAGGGCGTGACGGCGGACCACCGGCGCGAGGGGGAGGATGATGCGTATGCACAGGGATGCGGAGCGGCTGTTTGCACTCGATGAGGGGTTGCGCCGCGAGGCCGATGAGATGCTGCAGGCTTCGGGCATCGGAGCGATTCTCAAGCGGCGTGGGTTCGGGCCGGTCGGTAGCTACGCCATGCACACGATGGTGTGGCGCGATCTGGACTTCGAGCGGTACGCCGAGCCCGACTGGGACACGTACTGGCAGACCTGCACGCGCTTCGCACAGACCGGGTGGTGCACGCGGCTGCAGTGCGTGAACCACTACCGCGAACAAGCTTTCAAGGACTACGGCCTGTACTGCGGGCTACGGGTGGCGCCACCGGATCGTGTGGAGGCAACGCCGAAGGACGATCCGGAGGTCTGGAAGCTCGACATCTGGACCGCGCGCGCCGAGGAGTTTGAAGCGCAGGCCGGCGCCAAGCGCCGACTATGGCAGAGCCGCCTGAATGACGAGACGCGCAGCTATATCCTGGCGCTCAAAGAGGCGTGCTGCCGCGACGAGAGATACCGCAAGACACTGCTGTCTGTGCATGTCTACGAGGCCGTGCTGGAGCAGAGCATCCGCGACGAGGAGAGCTTCTTCCACTGGTGGAGGACCAGGTACGGGGACGGCTAGGTCCGGTGAAGTGCTGAGAACGAGGCAGTATTGACCATGGCATACACCCTCGCCCGAGAGCAACTCGGCGAATGGCTGACCAAACTGGCCGCAGGCAAGCACCTGATCGCGCCCGTGCGCGATACGCAGGGCCGTGTCGGCTTTGGCGAGGTCGACGACCTGGCGCAGATCGTGCTGCAGCCCGGCGTCGTGGATGAGGGCCTCAAGCGCTGGTTCTACCCCGCCTCCGAGGAGATGCTGCGCTACCAGGGCGCGGGCGCGAAGGTCCGCGTCCATGAGAAGCCGCTGGACGAGCGCGACCTCGTCATCTTCGGCGCGCGGCTGTGCGACACCGCGGCCCTCGCGCTGGCCGATGAGTTCTGGGCCTGCGACCAGGGCGACCCGTACTACGCCCGCCGCCGCGAGCGCGCGCTCGTGGTCGCAATGAATTGCGACGCTACAGTGCCGGAGTGTTTCTGCGAGTCCATCGCCGGGGCGCTGTCGAACCCGCGCGGGATGGATGTGCTGCTCACGCCGATCAGGGGTGACCTGTACCTCGTCGAGGGCATGACGAAGCAGGGCGAGGCGGCGCTGGCGGCGACGGTGGGGGTGTTGCAGTCATTCGACGGCGACGCGGGGGCGGTGCGTGCCGAGCTGGCCGAGAAGGTCGGCTCCATGCAGAAGCGGCGGATCGAGCCCGAGGGCGTCACCGAGGCCATCCGGGGCGTGTTCAAGGACGCGGCCCTCTGGCAGAAGCATACAGAGGCGTGCATCGGCTGCGGCGTGTGCACGTTCCTGTGCCCCACCTGCACCTGTTTCGATGTGATGGATGACGCGGTGGCCGGGACCGGCTATCGCTATCGGTGCTGGGACACGTGCCAGTTCCGCCAGTTCTGCGAGGAAGCCAGCGGTCACGACCGCCGCCCCCAGCAGTGGGAACGCCAGCGCCAGCGCGTGTCACACAAGCTGTGGTACTCGGTGGAGCGCTTCGGCAAGCTCAGTTGCGTAGGCTGCGGCCGCTGCGTGAAGCTGTGCCCGGTGAACATAGACATTACGGCGGTGGCGTGCGACGCCAAGGCCGCACCGGTCGAGCAGGGATAGCGTCTCGGACGCCATGAACGACTACCACGAGATCGTTGACCTCCAGCAGTTCGCCGGCGCCGTTCGGGTGCTGGCGATGGCCGTGCCTGTGGTCGCGGTCCTGGTCGGGCTGATCGCCGGGGCGGCGCGCAAGCGCCTGGCCGCCGGATTGCTCAAGGGCGCGGCGGTCGGCCTCCTCGGCCCCCTCGTCTACGGCCTGTGGCTGATGTACAGCGCCCTGATCCGCTACGACCCCCAGACCGGCACTGTCGGACTGCATCGGGTGTCGGTGCTGCTGCTCAATGTTGCAGTGTTTGCCGTGGTTGGTGTACTATTAGGTCTCACATATAGCCGGGTCTTCCGCGCCGCCTCTGTTACCGACGCACCCCCAGACCCAACTACTCACGCCGAATGACCGCGCAGGACTTGCTGCTCGCCTGGCGAACAGACACGCTCCGGCGGTGAATCAGTCGGCAACTTGTGCCCTTAGGGAGGCTTTTCCGATGAGTGACGGACCCGTGATGTACTTCGACAATGACGCAGACTTGAGCGCCCTGGCCGGCAAGAAGATCGCCATCATCGGCTACGGCATCCAGGGCGAGGCGCAGGCACTGTGCCTGCGCGACAGCGGCCTGGAAGTCATCGTCTCCGAGCTGCCCGGCACGGCCAACTACGAGAAGGCCGTCAAGGACGGCTGGGAAGTCAAGGACGCCGCCGCCGCCGCCAAGGCAGCGGACCTGATCCAGATCCTGACCGAGGATCACGCCCAGGCTTCCGTGTACAAGAGGTTCATCGAGCCGAACCTGGTCGAGGGCAATGCCCTGATCTTCTCCCACGGCTTCAACATCCACTTCGGCCAGATTGTCCCGCCCAAGAACGTGGATGTCTTCATGATCGCCCCGAAGGGCCCCGGCGCGCTGGTCCGCCAGTGCTACATCGCCGACACCGGCGTGCCCTCGCTGGTCGCCATCTACCAGGACTACACCGGCAACGCCCTCAAGCTCGCCCTGGCCTACGGCAAGGGCCTGAAGGCCTCCAAGGCCGGCATCCTGCAGACCACCTTCGCCGAAGAGACCGAGACCGACCTGTTCGGTGAGCAGGCCGTGCTGTGCGGCGGCGTGTCCGAGCTCATCATCGCCGGTTTCGACACCCTCGTCGAGGCGGGCTACCAGCCGGAGATCGCCTACTACGAAGTGTGCCACGAACTCGGCCTGATCCTGGACCTGATTCACAACTTCGGCATTGACGGGATGCGCCGGCGCGTGTCCGACACCGCCGAGTACGGCGACCTGTCGCGCGGCCCGCGCATCATCACCGAGGACACCCGCGACGAGATGGCCCTGATGTTGCGCGAGATCCAGGACGGCTCGTTCGCCAAGGAGTGGATCCTCGAGAACATGACCGGCCGGCCGTGCTTCAACGCGCTGCTGCGCGAGGGCGACGACCACCCGATCATGGAAGTCGGCAAGCGCCTGCGCGCCATGATGTCGTGGTTGAAGAAGGGCTAACGGCGGGGACGGAAGAACAGAAGAACGGAAGAACGGGAAACAGCAACGATACAACGCCACCCTCGGTTGAGGGTGGCGTTGTTGTTTGCGTGTGTGCGGGAGAGCGTGCGGACTACAGGTCCCAGGGGGCGCCGCTCATCGGCTGCCAGCGGGGCCGCATGTAGTTCTTGTTCTGCCACTTGGCGTGGCCGTCCACGTACACCATGTTCCCGCCGTCATTGTGCGGGCAGGCGGTCATGTAGTAGGTGTTGTCCTGCAGGTGCGTCAACGAGGGTTGGCAGTCTGCCCACATGCCGATCTCGCTGGGCGACTGCACCGCTCCGAGCCTGACGATGCCCGAACCCGTGCCGATGCCCACGCTGCCGAGCCGCAGGTTCCAGCCATACGAGCCCACGATGCCGGTCACCGGGCCGGTGCCGGTGGGGTTGTCCCAGTAGTAGAAGTAGTTGGCCGACTGCGAGGGGCAGACCCAGATCTGCAGGTTCTTCAGGTACGGCTGGATCTGCGACTGCACGGTGATGCTGCAACCAACGCGCTGATGATGCGGCATCGTCTCGTCGTAGTCCTGGACGTACTGCAGCGTCGCCAGGCCGATCTGCTTGAGGTTCGACAGGCAGCTTGACTGCCGCGCCTTCTCCCGCGCCTTGGCGAACACCGGGAAGAGGATCGCTGCCAGAATCGCGATGATCGCGATCACGACCAGTAGCTCGATGAGTGTGAAGCCACGTCTCACGTCAATCACCCTTTCTATGTATGGCTGGCCCCCCAGGGGGGCTAGTGCTGCCACGGATGATGAGCTGGGTCTCCAGGTGGAGACAGGTGGGGGCGGCCCGCTCGTCCGGGTCGCGCTCGAGGGCGGCCAACGCCGACGGCATCAGCGTCGCCACCCCTTGCAGCTCCGGGGTGCGCAGGCTGGTGAGCGTCGGTCGAGCGTGGGCAGCCCCGGGGGTGTCGTGGTAGCCCACGACGGACATGGCGTCAGGAACGGCGAGGCCGGCTTCCTGGAGCGCACCGATGGCACCGAAGGCGAAGTCGTCCACGCGCGCCACCAAGGCGGTGGGACGCTGAGGCCGGCGCAGCACGCACTCGGCCATCGCGATCCCGGCCGCCACGCGGTCGCTCTCGTCGTCACACCGCACGCTGTCGTGGGGAAGGCCCAGTTCGGCGCAGGCCCGGGCGAAGGCATGGACCTTGCAGTTGCGCTCGTCCGCGACGCCCTGCAAGAAGGTCACATGCCGGTGCCCCAGGGCGGTCAGGTGTCGAAGAGCCTGCCGCATGCCGGAGAGGTCGTCCCAGACGACCGAGAAGACCTGTTCGGGGACCCGATCGCTCTGTGTCTCACCGATGGCGATGACAACCTGGTGGGGCGCGCCGCGACTCTGCATCAGCGCGTCGGCCTCGTGTACCGGGTAGCGCACCCAGATGACTGCATCCACGCGCTCTTCGATCAGCAGGCGACCGACCTCGTCGGTCGTCTCCGGGTGTACCAGCAGCAGGTGGTAGCCTGCGTCGGTGGCCAGGCTGTGAACTGCACGCAGCAGACGGCTCATCCCGCTGTCATAGGCGTGGTAGCAGCAGAAGGCGACCGTACCTGCTCGCCCTGTCGCCAACGCGCGAGCAGCAGCCGAGGGGCGGTAGCCCAGGCGCTCCGCGGCCTCGTGGACGCGCGTCCGTGTCGCATCGGACACCAGCGCGATGCCCTTCCCGCTCAGAACCCGCGACACCGTGGAGGGCGACACGCCCGCCAGGGCCGCCACTTCGGCCACCGTGCTCAAGGGCTGCTCCCTATGGCAGCGCTTACTGCAAGCGCTTTCATGGGCGCTATGTACCATACCCGCAGGCCGATGTCAAGCGGGACTGCGACTGGCAGGGGGGGCCGACAACGACAGGCGCCCCCCTCTGACGAGGGGAGCGCCGGGGGGCCGACAGTGATCTTCAGTTCAGGTCCCACATCGTGTCGTCTTTGCGCCAGGCACCGTTCGTGGGCATGAACTTGGCGTGGCTGTCGAGGAAGAGGAAGTTCGCGCCGTTGTTGTGGCGGCCATCTACGTTGCATGAGGGGTTGGCCCCGGCGCCGCCCTGCGCTACCGGTGCGTAGATGCGCACCGTGTTGAGGCCGGCGCGCTCACTCAGACTGATGGTGGACGCCGGGTCGCCGACCTGTGAGAGCGACACGACGCTGTAGCCGACGCCGGGGAAAACGTAGGCGTCATTGACGCCATAGCCACATGGCGCCCAGACCGTGTCGCTATCGCTCTCAAACAGCCACCCGTTGGTCTTCTTGCTCGGGCAGACATAAAGCTGGTTGTTCTTCACATAGGGCTTGATGACCCGGGCCCAGGTCTGGTTCTGCGGCGATCCGCCAACCATGATCGCCCCGAAGTTGAAGCGCGGCAAGGTCTCGTCGTAGTCGTCCGTATACATCTGCAGGGCTGTGCCCAACTGCCTGACGTTGGCCACGCAGTTGGTCTGACGGGCCTTCTCCCGCGCGCGGGCGAACACCGGGAACAGAATCGCCGCCAGAATCGCGATGATCGCGATCACGACCAGCAACTCAATCAGCGTAAAGCCCTTCCGCATGGCAGTACCTCCACGTGGTGTTCCGGATCACTCATTGTATGGTTGTATTCGTCTCCGGGGCGGCGCTTCCTTCACGACGAGGGGGGAAAACGTGGTGTCGAGCGCAGGGCCTGAGGTCGTGGCGCTGGTCGCGTCATCCGGACGTACGGGTGCGGCTGCGGCCCGACTCGCTCTCGTCGCGCGTCGCCTCCAGGCGCCCCCGCCGGTCGGCCGGCCAGACGATGGCCGTGGCATGGCCCACCAGTTGCGACGTCTTCACCGGACCGTAGTCGCGGCTGTCGTCGCTGAAGTCGCGGTTGTCGCCCATGACCCAGACCTCGTCGTCCTGCAGCGTCACTTCCTCGGGACGCTCCAGGACCTGCCTCCCGATGGCGTAGGGCTCCTCGAGGCGCCGGCCGTTCACCCACACGCGGCCCGACCACACGGCGACGCGCTCACCGGGCACCCCGACCACACGCTTGATGAGCAGTTCGCCGTTCTGCCTGTCGTGGAAGACGACGATCTCGCCGCGCCTGGGCAGTCGCTTCCGGTAGGCGTCCACACGGTTGGTCACGATGTCCCCGGGCTTGAGCGTCGGGGCCATGGACTTGGAGGGGACCTTCACCAGGCGGAGGGAGTGGCTCACCCAGAGGGTCAGGCCGAGAAGCAGCAGTAGCGTGACCGCTGAGCCCCAACCATAGGTGGCAGTTGACTTGGGTCTGAACGTGCGGGCCATGGCGATTCCATCACTTCAGCACAATTCGCTCAGCAGTTCCAGACCGGTGGCGATGAGCGTGTCGCCTGCCGTCGGGCCGAGCTTGCTCCAGCTCATCGGCTGCGCCTCGTACCCGCCCTGCTGCAGGGCCTCCGGCGTGGGCACATAGCCCAGGTAGTCGTTCGCGTAGCCGATGAGCAGACTGTGGGGCAGGGGGCTCTCGCGCTTGAAGCGCAGTTGGTAGTCCACGAACAACTCGACGGGCAGGGCGATGACGGCCGCCTGCCCCAGGCGCACGGCCTGCACCTCAACCCGCTCGGCGAACTCGCCCCGCGCCGCCAGCTTCAGCGCTTCGGAGGCGAAGAGCGCGTCGGAGGCCCCGTCGGTGGCCGCCTCCACCAGCGGCCCGGTGTGGGCGGCCATGATCGCCTCGGCGGCAGCGACCTGCTCGGGGCTGACCCGCCGACCGGCGACGGTCAGGACGCGGCTGCGGCTGCCGAGGGCGATGTCGTCATGCAGCCGCTCGATCTGGAGCAGGCCCTGCACCGCCGCCGCGCCCACGATCGTCCCCAGGCGCCGCGCCTCATAGAAGCCGCGCTGCTGCTCGGGGCGGCGATGGTTGATGTGATTGACGTTGCCGGTGGCGCCGTTGAAGAACAGGGCCGTGCCGCCGTGAAGCTGCTCGACGACGCGCCGGGCGTAGCTGGGCCAGTCGGCCGAGATGAGCCAGTTGTCACCCGCGAGGATGGCCGGGTGCAGGGCGTAGTTCAGTAGCGTGGCGAGCCGGCGGCCGTCGGCAGTGTCCACGCGCACCAGGCCGATCTCGGGGTCAGTCGGCCCCAGGACCTGCACCACGTCCGCGGGGTCGAGCCCCTCCCAGTTCATGTGCAGCCTGCCGTCGCGCGCGATCAACCGCCGGTTGTTGACGGGCTCCTCGGCACGCCCCCGACCCCAGCCGATCCGCGCCGGGACCTGGTTGCGGAAGGCCTCCGCGACGGCCCCGGCGGCGAGGGCGGCTACCTGGCGCAGGAGCGTCTCGTCCGGCGCCTCGCCGAAGATGCCGACGGTGATCGGCCCGGCGTGGGTGTGGATGGCGGCGGTCAGGACCTGGTGCGGCTGCAGGCCCGTCTGCTGCGCCACCAACTCCCGGATGCGGGTCGCCATCCAGCCGGGCAGCATGCAGATATCGAGGACGACCAGCGCGACGGTGTCCTGCCCGTTGGAGAGCACGAGCGCGCGGGCAGTGAGGTCGTCATGGACGCCGCGACTGCCCTCTTCGCGGGCATTGCCTTCCATGCCGATGCCCACGTAGGGGGTGATGATGTGACTGGCGACGCCGGCGGTGAGAGACATGGGGCCATTACTCCTGATCTGGGACGCGGCGACTCACCCGGAGCGTGAGGTATCGCCGCGCGTGGCGAACTGTGGCAGGCTCAGAATGATCTCGACGGCTTCGAGCAGGCTGCGGCACTGGTGGTCGGGCGGCTGGTTGCAGCACTCGAGGTGCTCCCGGGCCGTGTCCGGCGGGCGGGTGTGGATGAAGATCGTCCGGCAGCCGGCCGCGCGCCCGGCGATCATGTCCTTGCCGCTATCCCCCACCATCACCGACCGCGTCGGGTCCAGCCCGTACTTGAAGGCCAGCCTCCGCAGCATCCCGGTCCTGGGTTTGCGGCACTCGCAGCCGGCGCCCGAGGGGTGCGGGCAGAAGGCGATGCCATGGATCAACCCGCCGCGCCGCTGCACGGTCACGCGCAGGCGCAGCAAGATGTCCAGCAGCGTGCGGCGGGGCATGATGCCCTTCCCCACCCCGGCCTGGTTGGTGATGAGATACACCTCACAGCCCGCCGCATGCAGGCGCCGCAGCGCCTCCAGCGCGCCGGGATAGAAGGTGTACTCGGCCCACGACTTCACGTAGTCATCGCGGTCCTCGTTGATGACTCCGTCGCGGTCGAGGAAGACGGCGGGGTGATGACGCATGGTGGTTAGGTGGCTAGATGGCGGCCCCAGGCTCACTCGGCCAGCTTCGCCAGTTCCGCCTGGCTGAACACCGGGCCGTCCTGGCAGACGAACTTGGGGCCCACGTTGCAGCGGCCGCACTTGCCGAAGCCGCACTTCATCTTGGCCTCGAGGCTGGCGAAGACCTGCTCGGGCGGCCAGCCCAGCTTGCTCAGCGCCACCAGTACGAAGTGGATCATGATCGGCGGCCCGACGGTGTAGAGCACGGCGTCCTCGTGCGCCGGGGCCAGCTCCTCCAGATACGCCGGCACGAAGCCCTCGTGGCCGGTCCAGGTCTCGTCGCCCTTGTCCACGGTGAGCTTCAGGTCCACGTCCGGTGAGGCTTCCCACTCGCTCAGCTTATCCTTGTAGGTCAGCATCCCCGGGTTGCGCGCCCCGTAGATGACCATCATGTTGCCATAGTCGCCGCGGTGCTCCAGCACGTACTCGACCACCGAGCGCAGGGGTGGCAGGCCGATGCCGCCGGCGACGATGACGAGGTTCTTGCCGACATGCTCGCGCATGGGGAAGCCGTTGCCGAAGGGACCGCGCAGGCCGATGGTATCGCCCTCGGACAGGCCATGGAGGGCGGTCGTGACGCGGCCCATCTTCTGCACCGAGAACCGCACCGGACGGTTGGGGCCGGCGGCGCTGGCAATGCCGAAGGGCGCCTCGCCCGCACCGAAGATCGAGCACTCGATGAACTGGCCCGGCATGTAGTCGAAGGTGGCGGCGCTGTCCGGGTCCTGGAAGACAGCCTCGAAGGTCATCAGCCCCGGCCCCTCACTCCGGATGGAGACGAGGGTGCACAGGTGCGGCAGGTAGGGGTTGCGGGTACCGTCCATCGCGTCTCTCACAGTGGCTTGAACCATGCAGCTCTCCGTCCGGTGGCGCGGCTACCGCCCGGCCCGGCGCAGTAGCTCCTCAATGTCCACCCCGTTGATCTTCAGCCCGCGAATGTCGCAGTTCTCCAGGGACACGTCCGAGAAGTCCGTGCCATAGAAGCTGGCGTCGCGGAAGGAGCCGCGCTCAAAGCGCGCATCGTCGAACTCGCAACCGCTCAGTCGCCCCGCGGAGAAGTCAACGTACTCAAACCGGCCATTACTGGCGTTGACGTTCTCAAAGCGGGCATCGCGCATCTCGGCACGCTCGAAGACCACTTCGCGCAGATCGCAGTAGGTCCACACCTGGCGCCGGGCGTCGCAGCGGTCGAACTTCATCTCCTCGAGGCCGACGTACGACAGGACCGAGCCCTTGAGCGTACCGTGCTCGAGCCGCGCGTCACGGATCTCGGCGTTGTACCACGTCAGCGAGGGGAGCTTCGCCTCGCGCAGGCTCAGGCGCGCCCACTCGCCACCCTCGATCTTGATGTCAGCACCGGTACAGCGCTGGAACTGCGCGCGCTCAAAGATGCACGCCGCGAACGAGGCGCCGGTGAAGTCACAGCGGCTGAAGTCGGCCTCCTTGAAGGTGCGCTGGTCGAAGGTGGGGGCGGTCTGGGCACCCGCCGCTGCGCCGATGATCATGGCAAGCAGGACAACGGTGGCTGTCCTCATCGTGGCACCTCCGCAGGAAGGCAACTCGCGTTGCGGTCGGCGAGCCGGGCGCTATGTCTTCTGTGCTCCCCGCGCCAGCACGACCTTGCCGGTCCGCACCATCTCGGTGATCCCGTAATCGCCCAGGTTCTTGATGAAGGCGTCTACCTTGCCGGAGTCGCCCACGACCTGCAGGATCAGCGTGCCGTTGCCGATGTCCACGACGTCGGCACGGAAGATCTGGCAGAGCTGCAGCACTTCCGAGCGCCGCTCGCGCCCGGCCTCGACCTTCACCAGGCACAGTTCCCGCTCCACTACCGCCTGACCTGTGTGGTCGAACACGGTCTGCACGTCGTGCAGCTTGTCCAGTTGCTTGACGATCTGCTGCAACGTGGCGTCGTCGGCATCCACCACGAGCGTGATGCGCGAGATGGCGGGATCCTGGGTGGTGCCCACGGCCAGGCTGTCAATGTTGAAGCCGCGCCGGGCGAATAGCCCGGCCACACGTGTCAACACGCGCGGCCGGTTCTTCACGAGTGCGGAGATGGTGTGTTTCATGTCGGGAACCTTTCCTGGTCGTCGGGGTGTGTCCCCACGCGGCCGGCCGGACCGGGCGCGGCGGGGACGGACCCCTCACCCTCTACTCGTACGGTGCAACGCTCAGCCGGTGACCGGCCCAGGCGCCCTGCCCGCGGGCCGAGATGATCCGCAGCGCTACCGGGCCATCGGCCTGCACGGCATAGCGGTCGTCGCCTGCGCGCAGCAGCACCTTCATGCCCGCCTTCACGCCCTGGATCACGTCGTCGTGGAAGGTCATCGAGACCTGTGCCTGCTCCAGGGCCGTCGCGGCATCCTCTTCGCTGCCGGTGTAGCGCGTGGTCCCGGGGCCGCAGTCGAAGCTCAGGGCCTCATCCAGCGGCATCCGGTCGGTGAAGACCGCGAGAACCTCGGCGGGGAAGCCCTCCTGCTTGTCGACCAGGTAGCAGTGGGCGTAGCGCCAGCCACCGCTCCTCTGCGGCACGAGCGCATGGTAGTCGAACCCGTCCCATACCCGCTCGTGAGCCTGCAGGCTGGCATCGCGCATGCTTTGCTCGCCCGCCAGCACCACTGACACCACGTATGGCCCCGGCTTGAGCTTCACGGCCACGGGGACGGTGCCCCGCAGGTACTTCTTGGCGAAGGCGCCAGGCCCCACGTCCGAGCCGGGATCCTTGGTGGCAGCAGCCTTGAGAGGCGTGACGTAGACGGCGGCGCCGGCGGCGCCGTAGGCGTACACGCGCAGGGGCTCATCGGCGGCCCAGCCGAGGCCCAGGCCGAACAGCACAAGCACTCCCAGCGTCGCTGCTCTCATGTGCCGCCTCCCTTCCCCGATGCTAGTCGCTCAGCGTCTCCTTGAGCATCATGTCATGAATGCTCTTGCCGGCGGGGATCATCGGGAACACGTTCTCTTCCCGGGCCACGTGGAAGTTCATCAGCACGGGCCGGTCGTTGATCTCCATGGCCTGCTCGATGATGCCGCTCACGGCGTCGGGATTGGCCGTCTCAAAGCCCACGCTGTCGTAGGCTTCGGCCAGCTTCACGAAGTCCGGCAGGGCGCACAACTCGACGGCCGAGTAGCGCTTGTCATAGAACAGGTCCTGCCACTGGCGCACCATGCCCAGGAAGCAGTTGTTGAGGATCACGACCTTCACGGGCAGTTGGTGGTGGCGCGCGGTGGCCATCTCCTGGATGTTCATCTGGATCGAGCCGTCGCCGGAGATGTCCACCACCAGGCGGTCGGGATTGCCAAACTGCGCGCCGATGGCGGCGGGATAGCCGTAGCCCATCGTGCCCAGGCCGCCCGAGGACAGCCAGTGCCGCGGCTTGTCCACCTTCATGTAGTGGGCCGACCACATCTGGTGCTGGCCCACGTCGGTCACCACGATGGCCTCCGGGCCGACGATCTCGTTCAGCTTCTCCAGCACGAACTGCGGCGGCATCCCCGCGTCGGTCCAGCGGTATGACAGCGCCATCTCCTGCTTTTTTTGCAGCAGCGCCTCTTCCCAGGCCGTGCGCTCCCGCGGCTTACACAGCGGTACCAAGGCCTCCAGGGCCGCGCGGGCATCGGCCACCAACGCCACGTCGGCATGACGGATCTTGTTGATCTCAGCCGCGTCGGCGTCAATGTGAATGACCTTGGTGCCCGGTGAGAAGAGCTTGGGGTTGCCGGTGACACGGTCATCGAAGCGCGCCCCGACCACGATCATCAGGTCGGCCTCGTGCAGGGCCCAGTTGGCATAACCCATGCCGTGCATGCCGGGCATGCCCATGGACAGATCGCGACTCTCGGGGTACCCGCCCTTGCCCAGCAGGGTGTGCACCACGCCGATGTTGCACGTGTCAGCAAGCTGGGTCACCAGATCGGCCGCCCCGGAGGCGATCACACCGCCGCCGATGTACAGCAGGGGGCGCTCGGCGCTGTTGATCAGGTCGGCCGCCTGCTGGACATCCGCGCTGTCGGGCAACTCGGGCGCGTGGTAGCCGTCCAGACCCTCGATGTTGCGCTCCGGATACGGCACGGGCCCGCGCTGGATGTCGGAGGGCAGGTCAATGAGCACCGGGCCGGGGCGGCCGGTGCGGGCGATATAGAACGCCTCGCGCACCGTGTTCACCAGATCGGCCTCGTTGGTGACCAGGTAGTTGTGCTTGGTCACCGGAATCGTGATCCCGGTGGTGTCGGCTTCCTGGAAGGAGTCCCGGCCGATGGCGGTGCGGGGGACCTGCCCGGTGAAGGCGACCATCGGGATCGAGTCCATGTAGGCGGTCGCCAGGGCGGTGACGAGGTTGGTGGCCCCGGGGCCGCTGGTCACCACGCATACGCCGACCTTGCCGGTAGAGCGGGAGTAGCCGTCCGCCATGTGACCGGCGCCCTGCTCGTGCCGTGGCAGGACGAGGCTGATCCCCTCGAAGTCGTACAGCGCGTCGAAGAAGGGGATGACCTGTCCGCCCGGGTAGCCGAACAGGGTGTCCACGCCCTCTTCACGGAGCGCCTTGAGCACCGCCAGGGCGCCTGGCATCATTTCCTGTGACATGAGTACCTCCAACTTGTCCGTCGTTCGTCGCTGCGGCAACGGCACCCGCTTCCTGCCCCATCGTTCCCGCGTTCCCGCCTTACCGTTCCCGCCGCCCTACTCCATCACCGCACCCTTGGCGGCGCTGGAGACGTTGCGGGCGTAACGGGCCAGCCAGCCCGTCTTGATGTTCGGCTCCGGCGCTACCCAACTCGCGCGGCGCTTGGCCAGCTCGGCTTCGTCTACCTGCAAGTCCAGCGTGCGGGCATCCAGATCAACAGCGATGGTGTCGCCGTCCTGGACCAGGCCCAGCGGGCCGCCCGAGGCGGCTTCCGGCGAGATGTGGCCCACCGACAGACCCTGCGTGCCGCCCGAGAAGCGCCCGTCAGTCAGCAGCCCGACAGTCTCGCCCTTGCCGATGCCAGCCAGGGCCGCGGTCGGGTTCAGGCCCTCGCGCATCCCGGGGCCGCCCTTGGGGCCCTCGTACCGCAGGACAATCCACGAACCATCCTCTATCTTGTTCTCCAGGATGGCGGCCATGGCGTCCTCTTCGCGATTGAAGCAGATCGCCGGGCCCGAGAACTTGCGCATGCTGTCCTTGACGGCCGACTGCTTGACGACCGCGCCCTCGGGGCAGAGACTGCCGCGCAGGATGGCGACGCCACCCTCGGTGTGGTACGGGTTGTCAAGCGGTCGGATGACTTCCGGGTTGGTGTTGCAGCCGCCGGCGGCAATCTCGCTGATCATCTTGCCGCTGCAGGTGACCGTGTCATCGAGCATGTCCCCGATGACGTTCAGCACCGCGGGGATGCCGCCGGCCCACTCCAGGTCCTCCATGAAGTGGTCGCCGGAGGGGCGCAGGTGCAGCAGCTGCGGCGTCACGCGCGACAGCTCGTCAAAGGCCTCGAGCGCCATGTTGACGCCGGCCTCATGGGCGATCGCCGGGATGTGCAGCGTCGTGTTGGTCGAGCCGCCCAGCACCATGTCCATGCGGATGGCGTTGCGAATGGCCTTCTCGGTCATGATCTGGCGCGCGGTCAGGTCCTCGTTGACCATGCCCACGATGCGCTCGCCGGACTCGAACGCGATCCGCTGCTTCCGGGACATGCCGGCCAGCGCCGTGGCGCAGCCGGGGAGGCTCATGCCCATGGCCTCGGTGAGGCACTGCATGGTGTTGGCCGTATAGAGGCCCTGGCACGAGCCGCAGCCGGGGCAGGCCTCACGCTCCAGCGCGTGGAGTTCGTCCTCGCTGATCTGCCCGCCGCGATACCGGCCCACGGCCTCGAAGGTGTCCTTGACCAGGTCCAGGCGGCGGCCCTGGTAGCGCCCGGTGAGCATCGGTCCGGCGGTGACGACGATGGCGGGGATATCCAGGCGTCCGGCGGCCATCAGCATTCCCGGGGTGATCTTGTCGCAGTCGGTCAGCAGCACCAGCCCGTCGAAGCCGTGGGCATAGGCCATGCTCTCGACGCTGTCGGCGATCAGCTCGCGGCTGGGCAGCGAGTAGTACATGCCGATGTGGCCCATGGCGATGCCGTCGCAGATGGCCGGGATGCCGAAGTTCATCGGCACGCCCCCGCCGGCGCAGATGCCCTGCTCGACCGCGCGCGCCAGTTGCCCCAGGCCGATGTGACCGGGAACGACATCGCTCCAGGCGTTGGCGATGCCGATGAAGGGCCCGTTCATGAGCTGCTTCTCGGTGTAGCCGCACGCATAGAGCAGGGCGCGCGACGGCGCGCGGGTGAAGCCTTCGACGAGGGGACCACTGTGCTTCTTCATGTCAGACCTCCGGTCTGGGCGTTGGGGACTGGGGATTGGGCATTGGGGACGGCCACCTTCCCAATGCCCAGTGCCTAGTGCCCAGAAAGCAAAACGCCTCTCATCCCGCCGGCCACGCAGTGACCGCATCATGGGACGAGAGGCCAGTGTAGGCTCCCGCGGTACCACCCATCTTCCGCCGGCGGAACTGTGTTCCGCGCACATGGCGGCTCTCGGACGCCCTTGCCGGTGGTTCCGCGCGTGAGGACACGCGCGGCCACGCGGCGCAGGCGTCGGCGCGGTAACGGGCGCACCCGGCACGAGCTACACCCTCGGTCTCACTCGTGCGGCTCAGGGGCGACGTTCAGCGGGGCCCGGCGCCAGGCTCTCAGCCCGCGATCCCGAAGGACCACGTGCCCGGCTCTCTGTAGCTCGGAACGGCCCGCCTACTCCTCCCCATCTCAGCCAGAGACGTCCTGATTGTGAGGGCAGTATAGCCTGCACCCCCCGCATCGTCAAGGGCGCGGTCCGCACCAATGCGCATGTTACACTGTTACTGAGTGAAGCAATCGGGTACAATAGGACGCAGCAAGTGGCGGCGGGGGGAGCATCCCGACTGGACGGAGGACACCCGATGTGGATCTCCTGCTGGAGTTGTGGTCAGGATGTGTGGCTCGAGACGCAGAAGCAGTGCCGACACTGCGATGCGCCGGTGCACCGTTGTGTGGACTGCGAGTACTACGACGCCGTAGGTCCCCTCTGTACCGCCCTCAACCTCGACCTCGATGGCGACGAAGCCGAGCAGCCCACGCGCCTCTCACTCTCGTTCAACTGCGCGGAGTTCCGCATGACGGAGGAAGCGGCGCAGCGCACCGGTCGCGCCGTTTTGAAGTCCCCGCCGGCGGGGGCGGCAGCCCCGGCGACAGCTGCCCGGCCGTCCGCGGCGCCGGCGAAGCCTGCCACGCCCGCACCGACAGCCGCACCCGCGGCGGCACCGGGGGACTTCATCACCATCCGCCGCGAGCCGCCGGTCAAATGCCCGCCGCTGCCCCTGGTGATTGCTCACCGCGGTGACTCCTCATCCGCCCCCGAGAACACCATCACCGCCTTCAAGGCCGCCCTCGCCGCCGGGGCGCACGCGGTTGAGTATGACGTGCACCTCACCCGTGACAGCCATCCGGTGGTCATCCACGACGCCACCGTGGACCGCTGCACCAACGGCAAGGGCCCGGTGGGGAGCATGACGCTGGCGGAGGTCAGGGAGCTGGATGCCGGCAGTTGGTTCGCGGGCCCCTTTGAGGGCGAGCAGGTCCCGACGCTCGACGAGGCCATCGAGGCTCTGCCCGGGCCGACGGTGCAGATCATCCACCTGCGCGATCACGAGAACGAGAGCGACCGCTGCGAGCGCGCCATCGCCGAGGCCATCGACCGACACAATTGCCGCAAGCGCGTGGCCATCACCCACCACACGCGCCATGGGCTGCAGCGCCTACGGGAGCTGGACCCGCTGCTACGGCTGTGCTGGATCCCGTACGGCGGCCAGCCCGGCGAGGAGTACGTGGACGATGCGTACTACCTGGGCTGCCGGGTCATTCAGCCCCGCATCTCGGAGGTGGATGAGCACCTCGTGAAGTACGCCCATGACAAGGAGATGTGGGTCAGCGTCTTCTGGGCCGACGAGCTCGCGGACATGGAGCGGATGATCGGCCTCGGCGTGGACGCGATCATCACGAACTACCCGCGCCGTCTGAAGGACACGCTGAAGGCGTTCGCGTAGCGCCTCCGTACAGGTCCTTCGGGCCTGCAGGTCGAACCCTCGGCCAACACCTCATGTGACCGGGGGTTTCTTCGTGCCTTCAGACCGCTACGCCAACGCCAAGTGGGGCGGCAGCCTCGCCGAGGACGCCGCCCGTGACCCGCGCGTGGACGACCCCTCCCTCGAGCAGATGGCGGCCCACCTCCACGACCTGGCGGCGCGCTATCCGGAATGCGTCACCCAGGAGGCCATCGGCCAGTCGGTCGCCGGCCATGACCTGCACCTGGTCGAGGTGACTGACCGCAAAGTGCCGGACGAGGACAAGCAGGTCGCGGTGTTCGTCGGCGCCGAGCACGGCGACGAGCACAGCGCCACGACCTCGCTCCTGACGCTGCTGGACTGGCTGGTGACGCCGGAGGCCCAGGCCATCCGCGAGCGCCAGCGCGTGCTGGTGATCCCCTGCGCCAACCCCGACGGCTACGACACCTTCCACTTCCAGAACATGAACGGTGCGAACCTGTACGCCGACTACACGCTGGACGGCGAGCCGACCCAGCCGGAGTCGCAGGCGGTGTGGGCAGTCATCGCCCGCGAGCAGCCGGAGGTCATCGGGTCCTGCCACGGCGCCTGGCGGGTCGTGCGCTACGCCACTTTCGAGAACTGCCAGGGCTCGTACGGCACCAGCCGCTACGACCGCACCCACAGCCGGCTCTTCGCCGAGGAGGTGCTACGGGCTTGCGAGGAGGCGGGCTACCCGCAAGACCGCATGGAGGAGGATGCCGAGCGCATCCTCTCCCCTCTCCCCGGCTGTGAGCACCACTCGTTCCGGACCGCCGGGGGCGTCACCGGCGGCGTCTGCGCCTACCATCGCTTCCACACGATGCTCTTCTCGATGGAGATCATGTACGAGGCGAGCGGCCTCATCAAGCTGCGCAAGATCCTGGAGCTGGGGAACCAGCCGTGGCGCTACGAGAAGGACCGCGGCTACCCGGTGCGCGTGGTGCTGCCCCCGGAGCCGTTCGCGGTGGCCGCCTACGGCCAGACGGCCGCCCAGCGCCGCCGCAGCCGCGTGGAGCTGTGGCAGAACAACTGCTGCCTGTCCCGCTACCAGCTCCCCCAGCCACAGGCGCCACACCTGTTCGGGCTGGCGCTCAGCATCGCGCCCGAGGACCGGGCGTGCGGCGCAGTGACGGTGGACGAGGCGCTGACACACTTCGGCCAGGATCCGAACATCGAGGCCGAGCCGCTGCGGCAAGCGTTCGGGTCGCTCCTGACACACTGGTGGGCGCGGTATGACGAGCCGGGCGCGGTCCAGGATGTCCCGCGCCACGCGTTTGACGAGATCAAACACGGGGCCTGCCTACGGGTGCGCATGCTGCCGGGCTCGCGGGTCCGGCGCGTGCTGGTCAATGGCCGCGAGGCGCCTGTCTCCCCCGTGGACGGCTACGAGACGTGGACGCCACACCAGCACTACCCGATCGTGCAGATCAACCTGCCGCCGGGCAAGAGCCTGGCGGCGCCGAATGGGCGCCTGCGCCGGGTCGTCTGCACGGTTGAGATGGAGCCGGGGCGCGTGGGGCGGTAGGGCAAGTCGGCCACATTGTCCCGCCCCCGGGCCTGTGATAGACTACGCAGGTCTTTCCAATCCAGAAGGGGAGAGCGCACCATGTCACAGACTTCGCTCAACGGCGCCGTCGCCATCGTCACAGGTGGTTCGGTCGGCTATGGCTACGGCATCGCCAACGTACTCAAGCAGCGCGGGGCGCAGGTGTGGATCACCGCCCGCCGCCCCGACCGTCTGCAGGCCGCGGCCGAGCAGCTCGGCGTGCAGGCGGTACCGGCTGATGTCACCGTGCCGTCGGACTGGGATCGGGTCGTGCAGACCGTCCTGGACAAGTCGGGCCGCGTGGATGTGCTCATCAACAACGCGGGGGCCGGGATCAACATCGCCCCGCTGGTGGACCTGAGCGACGACGACATCGCCAGTTGCATCGCGACGAATCTGACCGGCGTGATGTACGGCTGCCGGCGCGTCGCGCCCTTGCTCAAGGCGCAGGGCTCCGGCACCATCATCAACATCTCCAGCATCTGCGACCAGCAGGCCTGGCCGGGCTTCAGCATCTACGGCGCCGCCAAAGCCGGACTGCTCTCGTTCTCCAACCACCTGTACGTCGAGATGCGCGAGTTCGGCGTGCGCGTCACGTGCCTGACCCCCTCCTGGGGCAACACCGACTTCACCGCCGCCCTGGGCTGGGAGGCCAAGCCGGACGACATCCGGCGCAAGATGACCCAGCCCGATGAGCTGGGTGAGATCGTGGCCCAGGTGTGCGAACTCCCGGCGCATCTCGTCATGCCGACGCTGATGGTCCTGCCCCTCGTGCAGGACATTGTGCCGTTCTGACGTTCCGTTCCAGAAGCAGCCGACCCATCCCGGACGGGCAGGCGGCCTCGCCTGCCCGTCTCCAGTGCGCGTGGGCGAGGCCGACCGCGCTACTGCAGGATGGGACCAGCTGCGGAGACACGCAGTAAGCCCTGTCTTGCCTTGCCCGGTTTCGAGGTGTACGCGTGACACAGTACGACCTGATAGTCATTGGCGGCGGGGCGGGTGGGACGGGCGCGGCCCTCACGGCCGCGCGCCTGGGCCTACGGACGCTCTGGGTGGAGAAGGAGCGGACGCTCGGCGGCACCGGGGTGCACAGCCTGGTCAGCACCTGGCAGCCGGCGGTGAGTCGGGGGGCGCTCGCCCGCGAGTTGGCCGAGACGCTCGTGAGCCGGGGCCAGGCCCACTACATCGGCCCGGACCTGAACACCCCCACGGGCCGGCCGCTGTACCGCCATGTCGAGGGCGCCAGCTATGATGACACGCTGCGGCGCTGGGGGGACCGCGAACGCCGCCTGATCTCCCCCCATCCGGCCTACACACCCGAGGCGATGAGCGCCCTCCTGGCCGAACTGGCTGCGAGCCTGCCCACGCTGGAGGTCTGGACCGAGACGGTGTTCCTGCAGGCCCACACCGAGCCCGGCAGGGACGGCCTGCGGCGCATGACGGGGCTCACTGTGGAGCGCGGGGGCAAGCCCGAGCGCGTGGAGGGCGGCGCGTTCATTGACGCCACCGGGGATGTGCTCGTGGCCCGTGACGCCGGCTGCGAGACAGCCTGCGGCCGCGAGAGCCAGGATGTCTACGGAGAGTCCCTGGCTCCCCCGGAGCATGAGTTCCGCCTCAACGGCTGGACGCTGTGCTTCGAGGTGCGGCTCGGGCCGGATCGCGTGGCCCTGCCGGATGAGGGCTGGGGACATGACGGCACCTGGGCCCATATCAGCCAACTGCCCGACGGCGCCTACAACATCAACATGGTCTACCAGCTTTCGGGCGAGGCGGGATGGCGGATGGGCCCCGAGCAGGCGCGCGAGGTGCTGCTGACCAACGTGGCTCGGCGCTGGCCGGGCGTACGGGCGGCCTATGGGCTCCAGGAATACGGCATCAGCCGCCTGGCCGCGCGGGTGGGCGTGCGGGAGGGCCCGCGCCTGGTCGGGCGCTATGTCCTGACCGAGCACGACGTGCGGCGCGGCGACTGGGGGCGGCACCATCCGGACTGCATTGCCTGGACCGATCATGCCATGGACCGGCACTCGCCCGACGGCGGCTGCATCGAGGATAACAACGGCCCGCTGGGGATCCCCCTCCGGTGCGCGCAGACGCGGGAGTTCGACAATCTCCTGGTAGCATGCCGGGGCGCCAGCTTCTCGAGCCTGGCCGCCTCGGCGGTGCGCCTGCAGCGCACAGTAATGGAGCTGGGCGAGGCGGCCGCGCGGCTCGTGGCCGGGGCCGAGCAGGACCGCTGCGAGTAGCCGTTGAGCGACGGGACGGGGCGGGATCCCCGTCGGCTGCGCCGACACCCCGCCTTGGAACGGCTGTTCCCCGCGCTCCTTGCCTCCCACCTGCCCAAACTGCTACAATCAGTTCACCCCAAACAGGCGGAAGTGATCCGTGATGTACGAACCCCTGGTGGGCGTGGAAGTCCATGCCCAACTGACGACTGACTCGAAGATGTTCTGCCCGTGCAAAGCCGAGTTCGGGGCCGACCCCAACAGCAACGTCTGCCCCGTCTGCCTGGGTCTACCCGGCTCGCTGCCTGTGACCAACCGCAAGGCCGTCGAACTGGTCATCCGCACCGGGCTGGCTCTGGGCTGCGAAGTTGGCACCCTCTGCCGCTTCTATCGCAAGAATTACTTCTACCCCGACCTGCCCAAGAACTACCAGATCAGCCAGTACGACGAGCCGTTGACCTTTGGCGGCCACATGGACCTGACCGTGGAGGGCCGGCCGGTGCACATCCGCATCCGCCGCGCGCACCTGGAAGAGGACACCGGCAAGAACATCCACCTGCCCAACGGCCAGAGCCTCGTGGAGTACAACCGGGGCGGCCTGCCCTTGATGGAGATCGTCACCGAACCGGACTTCACCTCCGCTGCACAGGTGCGTGAGTACCTGCTGCAACTACGGCGGCTGCTGCGCTACCTGGGCGTCTCAACCGGCAACATGGAAGAGGGCGCCATGCGCGCCGAGCCCACGGTCAACCTCAAGAACCACGAAACCGGCCAGGCCACGCCCAAGGTCGAGATCAAGAACCTCGCCTCGATCAAGGCCGTGCACGATGCCGTGGCCTATGAGATCGCCCGGCAACGGCGCGCGCTGGAAGACGACGAGCCCATGCAGCAGGAGACGCGCCGCTGGAACGAGGCCCTGCAGGCGACGACCGTCATGCGGACCAAGGAGTCGGCGGCCGACTACATGTACTTCCCCGAGCCGGACCTGCCCCCCATGCAGCCGTCAGCCGAGTGGGTGGCGGAGATCCGCGCCAGCCTGCCGGAAGTCCCCATGGCCCGGCAGCAGCGCTTCATGAGTGAGTATGGCCTGCCCGAGTACGACGCGGGCGTGTTGACCGAGAGCCGCGAGGTGGCGGACTACTACGAAGCCGCTGTCGCGGCCTGCGGCGACGCCAAGGCGTGCAGCAACTGGGTCATGGGCGACCTGATGCACCAGCTCAACGAGACCAATCTGGGCATTGCCGACTGCCCGGTCTCGCCGGAGCGGCTGGGCGAACTCGTCGCGGTGATCCATAAGGGCACGATCAGCCACAACATCGCCCAGCAGGTCTTCCCGAAGATGTGGGAGACGGGCCGGTCGCCGCGCGAGATCATCGCCGCGGAGAACCTGGCGCTGATCAGCGACACCTCCGCCATCGAGCAGCTTGTGGATGAGGCCATCGCGGCCAACCCCAAGGCTGTGGCTGACTATCGCGGTGGCAAGGAGAAGGCCATCGGCGCCATCCAGGGGCACGTCATGCGCGCGACCAAGGGGCAGGCCAATGCTCAGGTGGTCAATGCGCTGATCCTGGAGAAACTGAAGTCCTAGCGTCTCGCCCGCTCGAGGAACCGCCACCGTGGACCCGGGTGCTGCCGGCACTGTTGGTTTCGCGATGTTCAAGGGGGCGGCCATCGTCTTTGCGATGATGGTCATGGCCTACCCGATCTATCGCGTGGTCAGCCTCTACTTCGACCGTGCGCTCAACGGCAGCGAGACTGCGCTGTACCTCGTCGCCCTGCTCTTCCTCTTCCTGGGCATCATCGTCGGCTGGGGCACGCCGCTGGGCTGGCTGCTGCTGCTGGCGCTCCTGGTCGGCTGCATGGGCCTGCCGGTCATCAACCACATGGCTGACCGCATGGCCCTGCGCAGCATGGAGGACGGGGACATTAAGCAGTTCTCCGAGGCCCTCCGCCGGCAGCCCCGCAACACCTACCTCCACGACCGCCTGGCCCGCATCTTCCTCAGCCGCCGCGAGTATGAACTGGCGCTCTCGCACGCCAAGCAGGCCCACGAAATCAGCCCCGACGACCCGGCCTTCAAGCGCCTGGTCGAGCGCATCCAGACCGAGCAGCGCCGCGTGGAGCAGCACCTGAAGATCTGCCCCAAGTGCTTCTCTGAAACCCCCGCCGAGGCCGGGGCGTGCCTGCAGTGTGGCTTCATGTTCACTGACCCGGCCGATCTGTTGCGGACGCTGTGGTCGCGGCCCGCACTGGAGGCGGTCAAGTGGTCCGGCCTGGGGATGCTCCTGGTCGGGCTGGTGCTGCTTATCTTCCACACCAGCCTGCTCGCCGCCAGCTTCCTGATGATGGTCGGGATCGCGAGCCTCTTCTGGATGATGTACGCCACCTTCAGCCGACGCTAATGGACCGTGGGCTTCCCAGCCCGCGCGTTTGCGGCCCCAGCAAGGCGCGGGCTGGAAAGCCCGCGCTCCAACGCCAGCCACGCAGGTCCCCCAGTCGTCCATCACGAAATCGCCCACGCATCCCACCACCCACATCCGACTGGAGAGAAGGAAGAGTCCATGCGAACTATCGCTGAACCCGCGCGCGAGATACCTGTCATCCGCGAGGTGGATGTCTGCGTGGTCGGCGGCGGGCCCGGCGGCCTGCCCGCTGCCTGGCAGGCTGCCAAGCACGGGGCCAAGACGCTGCTCATCGAGAGCTTCGGCTTCCTCGGCGGCCAAGCGACGGCCGGCTACGTCGGCCCGATGCTGGGCCTGCAGGAGGTGGGCAGCAACAAGCCCACGGCAGAGGGTGTCACGCGCGAGTTCGCGGACCTGATGCACGACATGGGTGCCGGACGGCCGTGGGAAGAGCACGTCAAGAGCGGCTGCATCGCGTTCGACGCCGAGACGATGAAGCTCGCGGCCGACCGCATGTGCGCCCAGACGGGCGTCGAGCTGCTGCTGCACGCCAACTTCGCGGCGTCAGTGGTCGAGGGCAACGCGCTCAAGGCGATCATCATCGAGAGCAAGTCCGGCCGGCAGGCCATCGTCGCCAAGTGCTTCGTGGACGCCACCGGCGACGCCGACGTGGCCTTCCGCGCCGGGGCCGAGTGCACCAAGGGCCGCCCGGCCGACGGCTTGATGATGGCGATGGGCAGCTCGTTCATTGTCGGCGGCGTAGACCGGATGAAGCCCGAGCAGCGCGAGGAGGCCGTGCGCCTGGTCAACGAGGCCCGCGACGCCGGCCTCTTCCATGTGTACGGCATCGGCTTTGGCGGACACGGTTCGGTGCTGCGGCAGGGCTACGGCTGCTGCAACATGACGCGCTTCATGGGCGACGCCACCGATGTGGAGGACCTGACGCGGGGCGAGGTCTACACCCGCGACCAGATCAGCCGCATCGTCAGCTTCTGGCGCGACAAGGTGCCGGGCATGGAGGAGGCACACCTAGTGGCGACGCCGCCGATGATCGGCATCCGCGAGACGCGGCAGCTCGTGGGCCTGGAGCGCGTCACGGGCGCGGACGTCGTCGAGGGCAAGAAGCTGACGGACGCGGTGGCGCGCTGCTCGTACTGGATTGACATCCACTGCCCGCGCGGGCTGGCCAACAGCAGGGGCCTACACCTGTGCCGCAAGGCCTGCCCGAACACGGACTGCTACATGATCCAAGAGCACATGGACGAGTTGCCCGACGAGCTGTACCCGCCTGACTACTTCGACATCCCCTACGGAGCGCTGGTGCCGACGCAGATTGACAACCTGCTGGTCAGCGGGCGCTGCTGCTCGCTGGATGTTCAGGCCATGTCGGCCGTGCGCGTGATGATCCCCGTGATGGCCATCGGTGAGGCATGCGGCGTGGCGGCGGCGATGGCGGCCGACAAGACCGTGGCGCCGCGCCGCGTGGACGTGCAGGAGCTGCGGGGGAAGCTGCAGGCGGCACACTGCGTGTGCTGAGTTGCGCGACGAGCGCCGGCGGGTGGCACGTCGCCTGACCGCCCGCCGGCGCTCGTCCGGGGCGTCCTCGTTTCCCCTCCTGCGGAGGCCTCACGGCCGCCGTCGTCGAACCCCCTCCACATGCACGACATGTCTCTGTTGCGTGACCTGCTGGTGGTCATCGCGGCCTCGCTGGTCGTGGTTGTGGTACTGCGGCGTCTGCGCGTGCCGCCCGTCGTCGGCTTCCTCGTCTCGGGCATCCTAATCGGTCCCGGGGGACTGAAGCTCGTCGGCGACCGCGAGGCTGTGGAGATGCTGGCCGAGGTGGGCGTCGCCCTGCTGCTCTTCACCATCGGGCTCAAGTTCTCGCTGCGCGAGATGCTGCGGCTGCGCCACTGGGTCTTCGGGGCAGGCCTGCTACAGGTCGTGCTGACGATCGGCGCGACGCTGGGCGCATGCCGGTTGTTTGGTCTACCGCCTCGTCTCGGCGTGTTCGTGGGTTTCGTCGTCGCCCTGTCCTCAACGGCGATCGTCCTCAAGCTGCAGGAGGAGCGCGGTGAGAGCGACACACCCTCCGGGCGCCTGTGCCTGAGCGTCCTCATCTTCCAGGACCTGGCGGTCGTGCCACTCCTGCTGCTGGTGCCCATGCTGGAGACGGGGCTCGCGGACTGGGCGGGCGCGCTGCTGGGATTGCTCCGCTCACTGGCCCTGGTCGCACTGCTGCTAGTCGTCGCGCGGCTGCTCATTCCGCTGGTGCTGGAGACCGTCGTCCGTGTCCGCAGCCCCGAGGTGTTCGTCCTCACGATCATCGCCCTGGCGATGGGGACGGCCTATGTGTCGGCGCAGGCTGGCCTGTCGTTGGCTCTCGGGGCGTTCCTGGCGGGCATCGTCATCTCCGAGACCGACTACTCCCATCACGTCATCGCCCAGATCATGCCGGTGCGCGACGCCCTCAGCAGCCTCTTCTTCATCTCCATCGGTATGCTCGTGTCCCCATCGGCGTGGTTGGGCGCCGCGGGTACGCTGGCGGTGCTCATTCCGGGCCTCGTCGTGCTCAAAGCGTTGGTCGTCGTCCTGGTGGGGCTCTGCTTCGGCCTGGGACTGCGCAACGGCCTCCTGGCTGGCCTGGCGCTCGCGCAGGTCGGGGAGTTCTCGTTCGTACTGCTGCGCGCGGCGGGGCCCGGTCTCCTCGACGAGACCACCGGGCAACTGCTCCTGTCTTCCTCGGTTGCCACGATGCTGCTGACCCCGTTGCTCATGGCCCTGGCGCCGGCGGCGGCGGTGCGCCTGCAGGCTGCCGCCCATCGCCTGGTGTCTCTCCCCCCTCCGTCGTCCCGCCAGGACGAGGCTGCGGGGGAGGGCCCGCCACCGCTGAGCGACCATGTGGTCATCGTCGGCTACGGCGTGAACGGCCGCAATGTGGCGCGGGTGCTGGCCCGGCTGGAGACCCCGTTTGTCGTGGTGGAGCTGAACCCCTACACGGCGCGGGAGGTGACGGAGGCAGGAACACCGCTGGTCTACGGGGACGCCTGTCAGGAGCCGCTGCTGCGCCAGGCCGGGGTCGAGCGGGCCCGCGTGCTCGTCGTCGCTGTCGCCGACCCTCTGGCCGTACGCTGCATCACGGCCATCGCGCGGGGCCTGCACCCGACGCTGCGGATCATCGTGCGTACGCGTTTCGTGGCGGAAGTGGAGGAACTGACGCGCCTGGGAGCAGATGAGGTCGTGCCCGAGGAGTTCGAGACCTCGCTCGAGCTGGTTGGGCGCGTGATGGCTGCCTACGGCGCGCCGGCCTGGCGAGTCGAGCGCGCCCAGGCAGCGCTGCGGCGTCAGGGCTATCTGGCCCTGCGCGACCCGGCGTGCGGACAGGCCCCGCGAGCCACCATGGCTCTACTCCTGGCCGACGCTGACGTCGAAGTCGTGGAACTGGAGGATGGGGCGCGTGGGGTGGGCGCCACCTTGCGGCAGTTGGACCTGCGCGCCCGCACCGGCGCAGCCGTGGTGGCCCTTGTGCGCCGCGCTGAGCCCATCGCCAACCCCTCGGCCGATGAGGCGCTGGAGGCCGGTGATCGGGTCGTGCTCATGGGGGATGCAGCGGCCTTGACGCGCGCTGAGACACTGCTGACTGCCCGGCCGGAAGCCGAAGTCAGTCAATGAGGAACCCGCCGTTGATGTCCATGACCTCACCGGTGATGTAGCCCGCGAAGTCTGACGCCAGGAAGGCCACGGCGGCGGCGACCTCCTGCGGCGTGCCCAGCCGGCCGACGGGAATCTGCGCGGCTAGCTCGGCGCGGATCGCCGGGTCGGTCATCTCTGTCTCAATGAACGCCGGGGCCAGCGCGTTGGCCGTGACGTGCGGCGCGCCCTCGCGCGCCAGCGACTTCGTCAGGCCCATCAGCCCGGCCTTGGAGGCCGTGTAGGCCGCCCCCGTGGTCAGGCCCCCCGCCTTGCCGGCCATGCTCCCCATGTTGATGATCCGCCCCCACCCCCGCTCCTTCATCTGCGGCAGCACCATCCGGCTGAGCATGAACGCCCCGGTCAGGTTGACCTTGAGCACATGCTCGAACAGCTCTGTATCCAGCTCCGGCAGGCGCTCCTTGCTCTGCACCCCGGCGTTGTTGACGAGGATGTCCACGCCACCGAAGGCCTCGGTCATCTGCGCCACGGCGGCCTGCAGTTCCGTCTCCACCGTCACGTCCGCGGCCAGCGGCAGCACCATGTCGGGCAGGTTCGCCAGCGCGCAGGTGTTCATGTCCAACGCAGCGACCAGGCAGCCTTCGTCGCGCAGACGCAAAGCGATGGCGCGTCCGAGGCCTTGCGCCGCGCCTGTCACCAGTGCCGTCTTCCCGGACAGTCCCAGGTCCATGTCAGTCCTCCCTGGCCTCGGCCAGATGCAGCCCGTCAATCATCCGCAGCGTCAGCTCCTCGACCGCCTGGTCGAACCGTCGCCGGAAGGTCGCGTCGCTGCGCACGTAGCGCAGCAGCGCCTCCCGCCAGGGGCGGCCACCCGTCTCGTCCCGCATGTTGAGCGACAGGTACTCGTTGAAGCGGAAGAAGTCGGCACGCGGATCGCGGCGCAGGCTCGGGGCGCGCTTCACCTGCTCATCGTAGGCGGCAACCTGCTGCCGCAATGACGGCGTCACCAGCGGGCCACCAGTGGCCAACTCGTGGCGCAGGTACGTCTCGACCGCATCGAAGAGGCCCTCATACAGCACCCGTCCCGTGCTGCCCGGCGGCAGGGCCGCCAGGTGTTCGAGGAGCAGTTCGTAGTACTGGTCGCTGACCTTGAACTTGCAGTTCCCGCCGCAGCCGGCCACGATCGCGGCCCACGTCCCGGCGCCCCTGTTGGTGTCGGGGTTGGTCCCGTCGCCCGAGTGGATCGAGAGCAGCCCGCCGGCGATGCCACGCACGATGGCATCCTGCTGCCGCACCCGTCGCGTGAGCAGCGCAAGATCGCCCGTGTAGTCCAGCCGCTTGGCGAAACCGACGTTGGGCCCCAGGTAGTGGCAGGGCAAGCCGAGCGACTGCCACTCGACGAGGGTGAAGAGCGCCTCGCGCGGCGTCGTGGGACCGGCGGTCTCGTCCAGCGCGATCTCCCAGCTGAACGGCTGGTCGCCCAGCTTCTCCCGGCAGTACCGGTACAGCTCCGCGCTGGCCTGCAGGCTGTCGTGGAACTTCAGCGCCAGCCGCATGGCCTGTGATGCGGAGATACTGACCGAGACGCGACCCCCGCCGTACGCGGGGAGGCGCCACGCGCGCCCGTAGCGGTCGAGCAGGTCGCGCCCCGGCTGGCCGGGAAAGCGCCGCCGGAACTCGCGCTCGACTGCTGCCCCGGTCAGCCGGTCGGCCCCGAGCCAGTACAGGTCGGAGGCGTCAATGGTGAAGCAGCCGACGAGACCCGTGGCGGCAGCCTCGTCAATGCACAGCCGGTAGTAGGCCAGGGAGCGCTGCAACTGCTCGGGGCTGACGTGCCCGTGCGCATGGTCACCGGAGATGCGCCGCAGTGACGCGGCCTGCGACCCGATCAGGATCATGTGGTCGCCCTCGATCTCTACGGCCACACCGAGGCGCCGGGCCTCGCGGTCGCCGAGGGTCATGTACTCACGGATCGAGGTGCCGGTGTGGCCGCGGGTGATCTCCCACGTGCCGGGCGGGGCGGTGATGACGCTCTCGGGCGCGGTCTCACGGCCGAAGGAGAGCGTCAACTCGCCGGGCACCCCGCGCGCCCGGTAGGCCGCAAGGATGCCCGGCAGGAACAGCTCCGGCAGGCGGATGCCCGTCGAGGAATGGCGCACGACGCCGAGCCAGGTGGCGCCGGCGTCGCCCTGATGCCGCAATGATTGAGTCATGCACGTTCACGCGCTTAGGGCGCGGGTGCCGCGTCGTGTGCGGCGGGCCCCGCGTCGGTCCGTGGGG
>JAJFUB010000142.1 GCA_021372615.1 bacterium
CGCACACGACGCGCCACCCACGGCCCTCGTCCCACCATGCAGACAGGCCCGACGGTTTCAAGGTCGGGCCTGTCTGTTCGTCTGAGCCGCCGGGACTGGGAGGAACCGGCGGCGGTGGTGCCGGGGCTGCTGATGTCCCTACTTGCCGTCGTAGTAGCCGTCCACGTCCCCGTTGACCGGCGGCAAGTCGCCCAGCGAGGGGTCGCTGGCGCTCGGATTGACCTTCGTGGTCATCGCCTTGGCGTGACCGTCAGCGAAGGCGCAGTTCGCGACGCCGTTATGACGGAACTGGACCTGCCGATGGTACGTCTGCGAGGCCGCATTGAGGCAGTTGTTGCCAATGGTGGCCGTGTCGGTCCAGTCCCGGGTGGCACTGTCGCACACCACGACCGTCCGCGCGGCGTCAGCGACGTTCCCCAGACTCATCGGCGCGAGGTAGTTGCCCAGGTACGTCGCGTTGTACGCGTAGCCGGTCTGGTTGTTGCGTGAGGCGTCCGCCACCTTGAAGCTGGGACAGGCCCTGAGCTGGCCGTTCTTGGTGTATGGATCAATGAGGCCTGGACCGCCGTACGAGACCCAGTCACTCGCGACCGTGACGTCCCAGTAGTGCAACCAGTCGTCGTAATAGGCCATCGGGAACGTCTCGTCGTAGTCCTGCGTATACATCATGAACGCCACGCTGATCTGTTTGAGGTTCGACAGACAGCTTGTCTGTCGCGCCTTCTCTCGGGCCTTGGCGAACACGGGAAACAGTATCGCCGCCAGGATGGCAATGATGGCGATGACGACCAGCAGCTCGATGAGCGTGAAACCTCGACGACTTGCCGTACGGAACATCGGAACGCCTCCTTGCGCGACTGCCCTGGAGCCGCGTGGGTTGCCGGAAGGCGGGCTTCGTGCCCGCCCCGGCCGGCTCCATCGTCCCGAGGAAGCGAACAAGCGCCACCTTCGTGGAGAAGGTGGCGCTCTGGTAACGCAAAACGCTCACCCTCTCCCCTCGAGAAGATGAAACCGTGCGCCCTGGTCAGGGCGCCTGCGCTCGCGGCGTCGTCTCCTGGCTTCCGGTTCGACCTACTGGCCCGCACCTTCCCGATCCCGCTCGGGATCAGTGGTCGCCCCGGGGCTCTCCCGAGGCTTGCGGACGTTCGTACCGGTCACAGTTGCGGGGCAGCGACGGCTTGTACCGTCTTCCGACCTCCGCGAGCTGGTACGTATTCAGTTGTGGCCTGACCTTACCACATGCGGGGGCCCAGTGCAACCCCTGCGTCACTGGCTCCGCAGCCCGCCGGAGGCCTGAGCCCCGGGCAGCCCATGCCGGCGCAGATACTGCATTGCCCGCCGCACCCACGCCATGCCGCACGGCTGGTCGCATTCCTCCAGGCTGCTCTCCGCCAGGCAGTACTTGCGGCACCGCTCGGTCCCGTACAGAAGCTCCTCGTGCCTGGGGCCCCCGTACAGCGGCAGCAGGTCTCGCGCCTCGAGCGCCAGGGTCGTCCGGCACCCCTCGGTAGAATGCAGGAGCACGAGTACTCCCTCTTCGGGGCGGTCAGCGCGGGCCTGGTAGCCGAGAAGCTGAACTGTCGGGTCCAGGACAAGCTCCTCGATGCTAGCCCACCGGGTTCCACACATGGGGCAAGCCTTGAACGGGGCGTCTTCGGGCATACTTCCTACTCTGTCGGGAGGAATTGCCGGTCAGCGCAGGAGCGTGACGCCCCGCACTCTACCACATCATCCCCCCGCGCGGCAACCGTAACAGGATAGCCTACCGCCGCACAATGCCCGCCAAGGACGCGCCCCCATGGTGTTCACGCCTCCTCCGGCACCTCGTGCGCCCGCAGGCACTGCATCACCGAGCGTACCCACGCCATGGCGCAAGGCGCGTCGCATTCCTCCAGGCGCCGCCGGTCCAGACACAGCCGCCGGCAGTCGCTGCCGCCCTTGCGCAGTTCGGGGTGGACCGGACCACGGTGCAGCGGGAGCAGTCGGGCCGCGGGAATGGTCATGGTCGTGCCGCACCGCCGCGGTCGGTGCGTCACGAAGACCAGGCCTCGCCCCGGATCGTCAAACGCGGCTGTGTAGCCCTCCAGCGCCAGCAGCCGGTCCTGCACGAAGTCCTCCAGGGTAGCCCAGTGTTCACCACACAGCGGACACGTCTTGAACCCCTCCGGGTTCGTGTCTTCGCCAGCCATGCGTCCCCCTTTCGCCAGGCTGTGCACATTTCCCCCACGCGCGGCAGAGGTCCTCCTTGCCCGGTGACGAAACCTCCCCGCCGTAGACAACCATCCTGTTCGGGTGACGAAGGGAAGTCGGTACACATGAAGGTGGCCGTGATCGGTCTGGGCGGCATCTCCGCCACACACATCACTCAGTGGCAGAAGCTCTCGGTGGACCTCGCCGCGGGCTCTGATATCAGCCCGGAGGCCGTGGCCCGGGCCGAGGAGAAGGGCCTCAAGGGCTATGCGGACTGGCGCCAGATGCTCGACGAAGTCCAGCCGGAAGTCGTCAGCATCTGCACCCCGCCCTTCCTGCACCGCGAGATGGCCGTTGAGTGCCTGCAGCGCGGCATCCATGTCCTGTGCGAGAAGCCGATGGCGGCTACGCTGGAGGACGCCGAGGCCCTGGCGGCGGCCGCGGCGCAGGCCAAGTCGAAGCTCATGATCGCCTACTGCCACCGCTTCCACGGGCCGGTCATGAAGCTCAAGGAGGTCCTCGACACCGGCATTCTGGGCCAGCCCGTGTTCTTCCGCGGGGCCTTCACCGGCGTGATTCAGTTCACCACCAACCACCGCGCCAACTTGCGCATGGCCGGCGGCGGCTCCCTGATGGATAACGGCTCTCACGCGGCCGACCTGTACCAGTACCTGCTGGGCAAGTTCGCCCGCGTGTCCTGCCGCGCGGGGACTCTGCTCCAGGACATGGAGACCGACGACGTCGGCATCATCCTGTTCACGGGCGAGAACGGCTGCTTCGGCGAGATCATCGCGGGGTACTCGCTGCCGGGCGAACTGACCGAGTGGATCATCACGGGCGAGAAGGGCATCCTGACGCTGCCGAACTACTTCGCCGGCCCGGTGCGCTTCCGCGCGCACGACGCCAAGGAGTGGCAGGAGTTCGAGTGCGACAACTCCGAGACGCGCTTTGACCGGATGTTCCGGCACTTCGTGGAATGCGTCGAGAACGACCAGGAGCCGCTGAGCAATGCCCAGACGGCCCTGCACATCCAGCGGGTCATCTGCACGGCCTACGAGGAAGCCAAGACAGCGGGGCTGGCGGTGTCGTAGCGCTGCTGCAGCCAGCCGGAATCAGCGCGGGCGGCATGTCCCCTCTGGGGGTCGTGCCGCCCGCATCGTCATCCCGACCCGCGTACGACTCACCGCTTGCTCATGAAGTAGTCCAACTGTGTCTGGCCGTCGGGAATGGCCTTCAGCCACTTCACGTGCCCATCCAGGAAGAGGATGTTGTTGCCGGCGTTGTGCGGCCCGGGGAAGATCAGATCCACCCAGCTTGTGCTCCCACTCACCGCGTTCTCGTTGGTCGGATCGGCGTCCATGCTGCTGTCGGTGATGTCCGCGACGCCGTCGGTGATGTACTTCGCCGCGTCAAAGGCCCAGATGGCTCCCGCGGGGTCCTCCGCGTCGTCCTGCGAGTACAGGCTGAGCGTGCCCCACGACGACGACCAGTAGGCTGAGGTCCACGACATGGCCCAGGCGTTCATGCTGTAGCCGATGGCCGACACGCCGTCCGGGCAGCGGTGCGTCTCCCCTGCTCTGCGCGTACCCACGCCCCCCGGAAACGCTGCAGGGCAGGCCCTCAGAGCGGAACATGCGGCGGAGGACCTGCCCTACTACCCCGGGACGGTGCATCTAGTTGTTGGGCGGCGGTTCCGGGCGCGGCAGTTCGGCCGTCGCCAGGACCTTGAGCGTGTCCGGGTCGAGCTTCATGACCTGGCCTCCGCTCACGACATAGACCCCGCCGGCGCTGACGGCGATGGCGGCGCCGCCGCCACCGGGCGGGCCACCCATCATGCCCGGCCCCATGCCGCCGCCGGGCGGCTGAGCCAGCGCGTAGGACAGCACACCGGCGAGAACCAGTACGACACACACTGCGGCAACCACCAACACCCGCTTGCGCATCTGTTTGCCTCCTGATTGCGGGTTAGCTCACTGTGCTGGCACGATATCCGATGCCGATGACAGGAGCCCCCACGGCAACATGACGAATCTGTAATCCGACGCATACTTGTGAGGTACCACCCCTTCTGCTACCATCGCGCCATGCACATCCTGTTGGTTGAGGACGAGAGGAAGATCGCCACCTTCGTCCGCCGCGCGCTGGAGGAACAGGGCTTCACGGTCGAGTACGTGGCCGACGGTGATGAGGCCTACGTACGCGCGCATGGCGGCCAGTACGACCTCATCGTTCTCGATATCATGATCCCCGGGCGCGACGGTCTGAGCATCCTGCGCAGCCTCCGCGACGAGCGCAACGCCGTACCAGTCGTCCTGCTGACCGCCCGCGGCGCCCTCGACGAGCGCCTCCATGGCCTGAACATCGGCGCCGATGACTATGTAACCAAACCCTTCTTCATTGAGGAACTGGTCGCCCGGGTACATGCCGTCATCCGGCGCTCCTCGGGGGAGAGTCTGTCGGTGCTGCAGGCCGACGACCTGACGGTCAACCTCATCACCCGGGAGGTGACACGCGGGGGCCAGCCGATCGAGCTGACGGTCCGCGAATTCAGCCTCCTGGAGTTCCTGATGCGCGCCCCCGGGCGTGTTCTGCCCCGCACCCAGATTCTCGAGCACGTCTGGGGCTATGACTTTGACCCCTGCAGCAACCTGGTGGATGTCTACGTCCAGCGCGTCCGCAAGAAGCTCAGCCCCCGCGGCGAGCCGCAGCTCATTGACACCGTGCGCGGGGTCGGCTACCGCTTCCGCAGCACGCGGGGGAGCGCGCCATGAAGCGCCCGCGCTCGTTCCGTGCGCAGATCGTCCTGTCCACCGTCGGCATCTCGGGTGTCGTGCTGCTGCTCTTTGCGCTGGTGACGTGGAACACGGTCCGCCTTGCCGGCCTGCAGCGCCTGGACCGCGACATCGCCAGCGACCTGGAGCCCCAACTGGCGGTGGACAGCGACACCGGGCGCTGGGGCGGCTTCGAGCGGGCCCTGCAGATGGTCTACGGCGGCCGCCAGCCGCACGCCTTCATCCTGCTGGTCAAGGACGCCCAGGGCCAGGTGGTGCGCCAGTCGAGTGACTGGCCGGCGGAGATCTCCGTTGACAGCTTCCCGGCGCCTATCACGAACGACCCGCGTCTGCGCCCGGCCTCGCCCCCGACCAGCATTCCGCCCCCACCGCCCCCGCATCACCAGCCCATCAACACTCCCGGGGCGCGACAGTGGAGGCCTGAGGCGCAGCCACCCCGCCTGGCGCCGAAGATGCGCCTGGTGACCCCGGCCACGTTCTCGGCGCACTGGGGCAATGGTGTCCACTGGCGTCTGGGCACAATGGCCAACGGGTCGGTGCGCGTGGTGCTGGGCCTGAACCTGACCCGTCTGGACGCGGAGATGGCCCGGCTGGGGACGGCCTTCGCACTGGCGCTGCTGGCAGCCCTGGCGGCCATCGCGGCGGCCAGTTGGGTGCTATCGGGACGTTCGCTCCGGCCCCTGGGGCGCCTCAGCGACGTCGCCGAGGCCGTCACGGCCACCCGCCTGGACCACCGCCTCCCCACCGCAGGCACCGAAGTCGAGCTGCTACGCCTGGTGACGGTCTTCAACGAGATGCTAGACCGCCTGGAGCGGAGCTTCCATCAAGCCGTGCGGTTCAGCGCCGATGCCGCCCATGAGCTGCAGACCCCCCTCACGATTCTGCAGGGCGAGTTGGAGCAGGCACTCCAGGCCGCCGACAGCGGCGACGACCAGCGCGTCTACGCCGAGCTGCTCGAGGAGGTCCAGCGGCTCAAGAACATCGTCCGCAAGCTGCTGCTGCTCTCCCGCGTGGACGCCGGGGAGATGCAACCCGCCCTCCACCCCGTCAACCTCTCCCAGGCCGCCGAGGCGATCCGCGAGGACACCGATGCGATGGCGCCCCACCTCACGCTGACGACCGATCTGCAGCCGGACGTGTGGGTCATGGCCGATGCCGACCTGCTCCAGCAGGTCCTGGCCAACCTCGCCAGCAACGCCATGAAGTACAACCGACCCGACGGGAGTATCGAGGTGGCCCTGAGCGCTGCCCCGCCGATGGCCCGGCTAGGCTTCGCCAACACAGGCCCGCAGATTGCGCCGGAGAACCGCGAACGGGCGTTCGATCGTTTCTACCGCGCCGACCCCGCTCGTGGCCGGGACGTGGACGGTGTCGGGCTGGGCCTGAGCCTGGCGCGCGAGATCGCCCGTCTCCACCGTGGTGACGTGACCATCCAGGAGAGCACCCAGGAGCGGACGGTCTTCGTCCTCACCCTCCCCCTGGCCCCGCGATAGGTCGCGTGCGACGTCCGGTACGCCCGACACTCCTGTCGGGCGGTGTCGTCGGTCGCCCCACAAGAGTGTCGGGCGTACCACAGCCCACGGCAGCCCCTACCCTTGCTTTCCCCCCCGGTTGTGCTATAATCACTCCTGACAGCCCGGCAAAGCTGTCAGGCTTCACCCGCCATCTACCGCAACACTTTCGACGACGCCTGGAGGGTGGGCAAACTTGCCGAAGAGCAACACCCCGCGGAACGGCGAAGACCGACTCCGCAAAGATCTTTTCGCCATCGCGTTTCTCACGTTGGGCGCGTTCGTCCTCGCGGCGCTGATCTTCAGCGCCCGTGGCGGCGTGCTGACCGAGGCCCTGGCCCATGGTCTGACCGTCCTGCTGGGCGTCGGGGCCTTCGGCGTCCCCATTGTCGCCTTCGCTCTGGCCGCCTTCTACGGCCTTGAACACCCGCCTGTCACCCCCACCCGCGCGCTCATCGGCATCGCCCTGCTGTTCGTGGCGGTGCTCACCGCCGTGCACATCCAGACCCCCGCCCCGCTGCCGACCGACGACGCTGCCGCCCACGACACGCTCCGGGAGCGCTTCGCGTACCTCTTCGAGGAGGACACGCTGCTCAGCCGCGGCGGCTACCTGGGGGCCGGGTTCGCCTTCGTCTTCCTGACCACTGCGGGCCCGCTGGGGAGCTACATCATCCTGTGCGGCGTCGCAGCCATGGCGCTGGTGCTGATCACCCAGGGCACGATGCCCCTGTTCATCGGCTGGTTGCGTCGCGCGGCCGGGCGCGGCTGGCAGGCGGCCAACGGGGGCCTCAACGGCCTGCAGCAGCGCCGCCGGCCGTCATCCCCCCGAGCGCCCAACAGCACCAAGCGAGGTGCTTCCCGCCGCGCCCCCCCGTCCGGGCCCATCGTGGACCTGGAAGATGACCTGCCCGAGCGCGTGCCCGAGCCCGACCCGGCCCCGGCTGAGCCGGAGCCGCCGGTCCCCGAGCCGCTGCATGGCACCTCAGCCACGCCGCTCGCGCCTGCCCCTCAGGCGCCGCCCGCCCGGGAGGCCCCCGCCGGCGCCGTTCCCGACACCGACCCCCTGCCGGGCAACCATACCGAAGCCTCGGCCCGGGGTGGGCCGGCCTCGGTAGCAGTGATGGAGGCGCCCACGAAGGCCAAGAGCGCCCCGCGCGGCAAGGCGACCCAGCCTACCTTGCTTTCCGGCGACGCGCTCTACCAGCTCCCCCCCACCAGCCTCATGACGGAGTACCCTGAGGAGGAGGAGAGCAAGGAAGACCGGGCCATCGCCGCCGAGAACATCATCAAGCTGGAAGACACCCTCGAGAGCTTTGGCATCCACGCGAAGGTGACCCACTACGAGCGCGGGCCGGTGCTGACGCGCTACGAGGTGGAGCCGGAGCGCGGCATCCGCGTCAACCAGGTGGCCCGCCACACCGATGACCTGCGCATGGCCATGGCGGCCTGGGACGTGCGCGTGGAGGCCCCCATCCCTGGCAAGTCGGCCGTGGGCATTGAGGTCCCCAACAAGAAGAAGACCATCGTGGGCCTGCGCTCGCTCATCGAGTGCCAGGACTTCCGCGGCCACAGCTCCTCGTTGGCGGTCGCGCTGGGCCGGGACATCGCCGGCTACCCGGTCGTCTGCGACCTCGTGCAGATGCCCCACCTGCTCGTCGCCGGGGCCACCAACGCCGGCAAGAGCGTCTGCCTGCACTCGATCATCGTCAGCCTGCTCATGAGCGCCCGCCCCAGCGAAGTGCAGCTCATCATGATTGACCCCAAACGGGTCGAACTGAACCTGTACGAGGGCATCCCGCACCTCATGTCGCCGGTCGTGCACACCGTTCAGCAGGCCTCGGATGTGCTGCGCAAGGCCATCCGCGAGATGGAGAAGCGCTACGACCAGTTCGCGCGGGTCAGCGCGGCCAACATCGCCGAATACAACTTCTTCACCGCCGGGGCGCAGTTGGCTGCCGGACGCCAGGAGATCGGCCTGGACACGCTCCAGAAGCGCCTGAAGCTCGACGAGTCCAAGTCGCGCCGCCTGATGGACATGATGGAATGGGGCGGCGTGGTGCTGGAGAACGTGGAGAAGGACGAGATGTGGCGCGTCTGCATTGACGAGAACGACGCCCGCACCGTGCCGCTCCCGCGTGTCGTGATCGTCATTGACGAGTTGGCCGACCTGATGATGCAGGCCCGCGCGGAGTTTGAGTTCAGCATCTGCCGCATCGCCCAACTCGCTCGCGCCACCGGCATCCACCTGGTCATCGCCACCCAGCGCCCCTCGGTCAAGGTGGTCACCGGCAACATCAAGGCCAATATCCCCTCCCGCATCGCGTTGTCGGTGGCGTCGCAGGTAGACTCGCGCACGATCCTCGACGGCATCGGCGCCGAACGCCTCATCGGCCGGGGCGACATGCTCTACGCGCCCATTGACGCCAGCAAGCCCCGCCGCGCGCAAGGCGCGTTCGTGTCACGCCAGGAGATCGAGACCATCGCCGAGTTCTGCCGCCGTCAGGGCGAGCCGGCCTACTCGATCATTCCCGAAGTGCCCGAGGAAGAGGACTACTCCGGCGACGCCGAGCCCAGCGACGCCCTCTATGCCGACGCCGTGCGGTATGTTGTGGCCGAGGGCGAGGCTTCCGTCTCGATGATCCAGCGCCGCTTCAAGGTCGGCTACGCGCGCGCCGGGCGACTGATTGACATGATGGCCCAACGGGGCGTCGTCGGCCCCAGTCAGGGCTCCAAGCCGCGCCAGGTGCTCATCGGCACGGCCTTTGTGGACGCCGCCCTGGGCCTGGCGCCCACCGCGACCGAGGCCCCCACCTCGGCCTTCGACGACCTGCCGGAGCCCAAGCTGGACGAAGACGAAGCCGAGTTGCTCGAGCAGGCGGACGACGACTAGCACGGGGCGCAGCGGCCTGCCGCTCCCGGTGCCCGCAGCAGACATCACAGCCTGAGACATAGCCATGTCTGAACCCACCGCCGACGCCCGCGCGACGACCGCCTCCGAGGCTGCCCCCGGGGGCCGCAAGCACCGTCGCAACACCCTCAATGACCTCACCGGGCGGGACTGGATCAAGTTCACAAAGTCCTGGTTCATCTGCGACTCGCGTCGCTATCTGAAGAACAAGGCCACGGAGCTGCACCCGGCGCGCTACCCTGAGGAAATGGTGAGCGAGTTCATCCAGTTCTTCACCAAACCGGGCGAATGGGTGCTGGACCCCTTCTGCGGCAGCGGCGCCACGCTGGTCGCCTGCCAGGAGACAGGCCGGCATGGTGTCGGGATCGAGCTATCGGCGGAGTACGCGCAGGTAGCTCGCCGGCGGCTCCTGTCCCTGGATTGCGAGACAGAGTGGCACGTCCTGGAAGGCGATTCCCGCGACGTCTCCTCACTGCTGGGCAGTGCGGGCTTCCAGCCCGCCAAAGGCCAGGAGACGAGCGACTCAGGACGGGCTGGAAGCCCGCACTACGCCGAGGCAATCGGCGAGTTGGATACCCCGCCCGGTCTCCCGGCCTCCCCTCTCCCCCACCAGTACGACTTCATCATCACCTCCCCGCCCTATTTCGACATGCTCCGCAAGAGCCGGGGCGGGGTGGACTCCGCCGCCAAGAAGCGTGCCCGCGCCGGCCTGGGCACCCACTATGGCGATGATCGCCGTGACCTGGGCAACATCACCAGCTACGAAGACTTCGTGGAAGCCCTGGGCCTGATCTTCGACGACATGCACGACCTGCTGCGGCCGGGGCGCTACCTGGTCGCCGTGATCCAGAATCTGCGTGACACCGACGGCGAGGTGCGGCCGTTGGCGTGGGACCTTGCCCGCCGCCTGTCGCAGCGTTTCAGCTTCCAGGGCGAACGCGTCTGGTGCCAGAACAGCAAGCCCCTGGGCATCTGGGGCTATCCGACCGTGTTTGTCCCCAACGTGCACCACCATTACTGCCTGATCTTCCGCGTCAGGCCGGACGCCTTTGCCGGGGGTAGAGAGCACCGATGAGCAATGACATCAAGGTCGCCCTGGTATCGTTGGGGTGCCCCAAGAACCTGGTCGACTCCGAGCACATCCTGGGGGCCCTCACGGCCCAGGGCTACACGATCGTCGAGGAGAACGAGCAGGCGGACGTCATCATCGTCAACACCTGCGCCTTCATCCGGCCGGCGGAGGAAGAGGCGGTCGAGGCGCTGCTGGACCTGGCGGACCTCAAGCAGGGCCAGGCGAAGGCGCTCATCTGCGCGGGCTGTCTGACGCAGCGCCGCGGGAGCGACCTGCTGACGGCCATGCCGGAGGTGGATGCCTTCACGGGCGTTGGCGTCGGGGCACGGATGCCCGAGGTGGTCGAGCGCGTCCTGGCCGGGGAGCGCCTGTACCTGGAGTCCGACCTGGGTTGCCTCGAGACGGCCGCTTCGCCCCGCTGGCGGTCGGCCCCTGAGTGGTCGGCCTACCTGAAGATCGCTGATGGCTGCTCCAACCGCTGCTCTTACTGCACCATCCCGGACATCCGCGGGGAGTACCGCAGCCGTCCCCCAACTGACATCGCCGACGAGTTCGGGCAGTTGGTCGCGGGCGGGGTCCGCGAGGTCTGCCTCATCGCGCAGGACACCACGATGTACGGCTACGACCTATCGGAGCGCGTGAATCTGGCCGACTTGTTGCACCGTCTGGCCGAGGTGCCCTTCGACGGGTGGGTGCGCGTGATGTACATGCACCCCGAGCACGTGTCCGACGCGCTGCTGGAGGCGATGGCCGCGCTGCCCGTTGTCGTCGCCTACCTCGACATCCCGCTGCAGCATGTCTCCAAGAGTGTCCTGTACCGCATGGGACGGCGGGGCACGAAGGATGACTGCCTGGAGCTCGTCCGCCGCGTCCGCAGCTTCATGCCGGAGGCCGCGATCCGCACCACCTTCATGACCGGCTTCCCCCAGGAGACCGAGGGCGACTTCGAGGCCCTCCTCGACTTCCTGCAGGAGGCCCGCCTGGATCGTGTGTCGGCCTTCCGCTTCTGGCCCGAGGGGGGCACGCCGGCGGCGGTCATGCCCAACCAGATCCCCGACGAGGTGCGCGATGAGCGGTTGGCGCGCCTCCTCGCGGTCCAGGAGATGATCTCCCTGGAGAAGAACCGCGAGTTCGTGGGGCACCGCCTCCGGGTGCTGGTGGAAGAGCAGGTCGAGGGTCTCTGGAAGGGCCGGTCGTATCGCGATGCTCCCGAGATTGACGGCGAGGTCAAGATCATCGTCCCGCCCGGAGGCGCCGCCCCGGCCGCCGGGCAGTTTGTGGAGGTCGAGATCACGCGCGCGGAAGTGCACGACGTGGAGGGCACGCTCTAGGGCAACCCCTCCCCCGCCGCACCACGCGCCAAGGACGGGGACCACATGCTCAGGGATCAGGTTGCAGCGCACTACCTGGCCGATGTGGCGTGTGAGGTGCTGTTCCGGTATCCGGGCCCGATGCCCTGGAACGACCTGTGGCGCCGGGTGACGGCCCTCGCGCCGGTGGATGGGGACACGCTGGAAGCCGTTCTGGCGGAGGACGTACGCTTCGTGCCGCTAGCCGGACGGTGGGACCTGGCGCCACGCCTGGAGGCCCAGGAGCGGCCGCTCGGGGGAGCACTGGAGGGGCTATTGGAGTGCTATGGCAAGCCCATGCCCCGGGTCGTACTGATCGCCGAGCTGTGCCTTGGCCGCCCTGGTTCGCCTCCCCAGACGGACCAACTGCTGGCCCGCCTGCTCGCCTCCAGCCGCGATCTCGCGGCCTTCGATGATTGCCTCTATTGCACCAGTTGGCTGCCCCGCCTGGGCGCTAACGATCCCCAGGGCCTCCTCTTCATCAACCAGTTGACGGATGACGAGGCCTTCCGGTCCCTCCACCGCAAGCTGCTGGCCGCGCAGCACCGCCAGCGCCAGATCCTCGACACCGCCGAGGCGGTGCTGAAGGCCGCGCGCGTGCCGTTGCACAACCGCGCGCTGGGGCTGGTGCTCCATGCCCACCATGCTGAGCGCTTCGCCCCGGCCACGACCCTCGCCGACATGGCTTCCGACGACCGCTTCGTGTGCCTGAGCGGCCCGGCGTGGGCCCTAAGCACCCAGGAGAAGGCGTGGCGCAAGGCCCTCGCCCCCAGGGAAGCCCCCGCGCCGACCCCAGAGCGCCCTCTCGACTTTGTCCAGATCCTGCAGGCTCCGGCCTCCGAGCGTGTCCGGCTGGGGGAGGAGGACATGGAGGCGCTGCAGCAGTTCGCCGAGGCCCTGCGGACCCCCATCGGGGTCCTGGAGGCTGTCCAGGGCGCACTGGGCCTGCGCCCGCGCCAGCGCCACTTCCCCGGAGCCGTCCATGCCGTGGAGGGAGCCTTCGCCGCCGACCTGTCACTGACCCGCCTGCGTCCAGGGACGTACCTGCGCCGCCGGGCTGTGCCCCCGTGGGCCAATGAGGTGCCCGAGGCATTGCGTCCGGTGCACGGGCCGCTTACCCTGGGTGAGACCGACGAGGCGCTAGTCCCGATCGCCGAGTTGCCTGCCCAGCTGGCCGACGAGGTCCTGGACCCCGCCTACGAAGACATCGGTGAGACCGAGTTGACGGTCGTCGAGGAGCCGCTGACGGAGATCAGCCTCACCATTCCCTGGCACCACTGGCGCTGCGGCACCCTCATGCTGCGCCAGCGCGATCGCAGCTTCTTCCGTCTGCCGGCATCGCTGACTCTGCTGACCCTACACACGCCCGACGACCGCCGCCTCCCCGTGTGGGCCAACAGCCAGACTTCCCTGCTCTACGGCCTGCTGACCTGGTATGATGAGGTCCTGCCGCCGTCGGGGGCCATCGTGACACTCAGCCGGACGGATGAGCCGGACGTGCTGGTCCTGGAGTACAACGAGGAGACAGACCACGCGGCGCGGATCGGGGCAGACCGCATGGCGCAGCTCCTGGCCCTGCGCGACCGTCTCCAGCGCCGCCCGACGACCCTGGCGGAGACCGTGGCGACGGTGCTTCAGGGCCACGCCAAGGGCCTGGCCTTCGATCCGCTCTGGTTCCAGCTCAACATCGTGCGCCGCACCACCCGCCACCAGCTGGCTTCGGCGCTGATGCTGGCCGAGGCCCTGCAGCAGGCCGAGGGGGGCCGGTGGCGCGCGCTGTGACCTCCTGAAGGATGCTCACCATGGCCACTGACCGTCTTGCCTGCCTCGCGCTGGTCCTCGTCTGCGGCCTGGGCCACGCCCGTGACCTATCGGGCCTCAACCCTCCCTTCCCCCGCATCGGCAACTGCTATGGCGCCGGGCTGGGCTGGCGCACCTGGGAGCAGGGCGCTGAATACTGGTCGAAGCTCGACCTGTTCGTCGGCGGCGGCTACGACCTGCACTATGACTGGGACAACCCGCGCTGGGACAAGACCCTCCAGACGCTGGCGGCCAACATCCAGCGCCTGCGCCAGACCAACCCGAACGCGCTCGTGCTGCCGTACGTGGACGTCATCGAGGGGGTTGAGAACCCCGCTACCCCGGCTCACTGGTGGGACCTGAACGCCCAGGGACAGCGCTGGAGCGGCTGGCCGGGGATGTACCGCATCAACATGAAGCTGCCGGAGGTGCTGCAGTACAACCTGGACATGGCGCGTGAGCGCGTCCTGGCCCGCGAGATGTTCGACGGCATCTTCTATGACTGCTGGAGCCCCGACGACTGGCTCTGTCCGCGCACGGCGCAGTTGCGCGACGGTAAGGCAGTCGTGATGCTCAATGCCTGGAACCTACCCACCCGGGGCTTTGCCGACCTCAACGGCGTGCTGTCCGAGGACGAACTCAACCGCGTCGTCGCCGGCAAGGTGGACTTCGACGACTTCATGCGCCGCTATCTGCGCTGGTGCCGCGAGAGTCGCAAGCCGGTCGTCACGATGATCGTCTGCCATCCCGAAGGCATTGACGACGATCCGTGGCGCTGGAGCAAGTTGCCCCGGGCCGAGCGCCAGCAGATCGGCGAGAGGATGCGCACCGACGAGCAGACCATGCGCTTCGGCCTGACGGCCACGCTGATGGGCGACGGCTACTTCGGCTACGACCTCGGCACGATGGGTCGGGGGAACTGGTGGTGGTACAAGGAGTACGACGCCCCGCTGGGCAGCCCCAGGGGCGACTGCCGCCGCGATGCGGACGGGACCTATCAGCGCGAGTTCGACGGTGGCACGGTGGTCACCAACGGCTCCCCCTACGACGCCGTGGTGCGCCTGCCGGGGCAGCGGCGGGACATGAGCACCGGCCGCGTCAGCACTACCTTCACCATCCCGATGTATGACGGGCGCATCTTCCTGCCCACGCAGGAGCCCGAGACCACGACACCCGACGTCGCGCCGCGCCTGACCGCCTCGCCCCCGACACAGCTCCGGCTGGCCCGCCTGCCTGGCGACAACATCGTCGTCCAAACGCCGCAGTCCCTCGACCTGCGGTTCGACGGCCGCGGGGAGCTGCGCAAGATCATGTGGCGAGGGCAGACCATCATGACGGGCGGCTTCCCGGTCGTCGCTACTCCCCCCTTCCGCCTCTTCGCGGTCCAGCAAGTGACCGCCGAGAGCCCTGAGCCGACGCCGGGCGGACCGGTGAAGCTGCTGTACCGTGGGAGCTTCGTCTCCGAGGAGCAGCGCGCGGACTTCGTGGAGACCGTCACGGTCCAGCCGGACGGGCGCTTTACGCTGCGCTTCGACAGCACCGCCGCCTCGGACCTGAACATCCGCATGTGGCGCCACTACTTCGCCTTCCCGACACGCCTCTACGCCGGGGCGACGGCGGAAGCGGACGGGAAGAGCCTCGTGCTCCCGGAGGCGCTGGGGCAGGACCAACTGCTCCCCCCCACCAAGCGCTTCGTGCTCAAGGGCCAGGCGGCGACGATCGCCGTGGACAGCGCGCTTCCCCTGACTCTCGTGGACCACCGCAAGTACGGCACCGACGAGTACCTGCTGGCAGGCTATCCTGTCGGCGGGACTGTGAAGCAGGGCGCGCAGTGGTCGGTGGAGATGACGGTCGCTATCGCCGATGTGAAGTAGCTCTGCTCAGGCCGAAAGGGAGCGCACATGACTAGCACCTGGAGATGGCTGGCCGTCGTCCTCGGGCTCATGAGCGTGGGGGGCGCATGCGTGGGTCAGGACGCGGAGGCCGGCAGCTCCTACGTGCTTGACCGCGACGCCCCGCACGTCCCGCAACAGTGCCTGCGCCCGGCCGGGCCCGTGCCGTGGGCCCAGGCGATGGCCTGTGGGGACTTCACCGGCGACGGCCGACCGGATGTTATCGTGCCCACCCCCGTCTTCACCCCGAACGCAATGCCACTGCAGTTCTACGTCGGCCAGCCCGACGGCACCTACAGGCTGGATCAGTCCTGCTTCGCCGACGCTATCCCCGGCACCGTCCATGCGGCCAAGGCCATCGTGGGCGACTACAACGAAGATGGCGCGCCGGATGTATTGGTTGCCGATCACGGCTACGACCAGCCGCCCTTTCCGGGCGGCATGCCTGTGCTCTTGCTGTCGGGGCCGCCCGGCAAGCTACACCAGGCCCCCCTGCCGGCTGACATGAATGCACCCAACCACGGCGGGGCGTCGGCAGACATCAACGGCGACGGGCATCTCGACCTGTTCCTGACGCGCGTGGGCACGTTCTACATGGGTGACGGGCAGGGGCAGTTCACCCGGGACGCCTCCCGGGCGCCGGACGACCTCGCCCAGGCCACCTTCACCTGCGAGGTGCGGGACGTGGACGAGGACGGCTATGTGGACCTGCTACTCGCCGGACACGAGCACCAGGGCCGCCGCTGCAGCATCCTGTGGGGCACTGCCGAGGGCGTCTTCTCCCACGACAACGAGACGCTGCTGCCGGCGCGGGACGGCTACGGCGTCGTCCTAGACATTGATGCCGAGGACCTCGACGGCGACGGCCGCCGCGACCTCATCCTCACCCGCACCGGCTCGGATCTTTTCTACCAGGGCTATTGCCTGCAGCTTCTGCACACCAACGAGGACTGGTCCTTTGCCGACGAGACGGACCGGCGGCTGGCTTCGGGTACCGACCCGCAGGGCCAGTGGATCGCCAGGGTGCGGCTGGTGGACCGTGACGGCAATGGGGCGCCGGACATCGTCGTGGATGACGCCAAGCGCGACCTGGCCTGGATGAACGACGGCAACGGGTACTTCTGGCGACGCCAGTGATGCGCCCCCTCGCTTCCGGCGCCCAAATGCTGTAGAATATGTCCGTTCCGTTCGGGCGCCACGACCGTGGCGCCTGTAGCACTTCCTGGAGAACTCCCATGTCTGACATCCGCGTTCGCTTCGCCCCGTCGCCGACAGGCTTCATGCACATCGGCAATGTCCACACCGCGCTGTTTGACTACCTGTTCGCTCGCCATGTGGGCGGGAAGTTCATCCTGCGCATCGAGGATACCGACGAGTTGCGCTCCACCGACGCCGCGCTGGATGTCATCTACGGCGGCCTGAAGTGGCTGGGCATGGACTGGGACGAGGGGCCGGACGTGGGCGGGCCGCACGCCCCCTATGTGCAGTCCGAGCGCCTGGACATCTACCGCCAGTACCTCGACCAGCTCCTGGCTGAGGGCAAGGCCTACAAGTGCTACTGCACCCGCGAGGACCTCGAGGAGCAGCGCCGGATCCAGCAGGCCCGCAGCCTCCCGCCGCGCTACGACGGCCGCTGCCGCACGGCGGAACACCGCCCCGGCGCGGAGTACTGCATCCGCCTGAAGATGCGCGAGGTCGGCTCCACGGTGGTCAATGACCTGATCCAGGGCGACGTCACCTACGAGAATGCGCTGGCGGGCGACCCGGTCATCTGCAAGACCTCCGGCTTCCCGACCTACCACTTCGCGGTCGTCGTGGATGACTACCTGATGCAGATCAGTCACGTGATCCGCGCCGTGGAGCATCTGCCCAACACGCAGATCCACATGCAGCTCCAGGACGCCCTGGGCTTCCCGCGGCCGGTGTATGCCCACCTGCCCATCATCCTGGGCACGGACCGCACCAAGCTCTCCAAGCGCCACGGTTCGGTCAGCGTCGTCGAGTACCAGGAGCAGGGCTACCTGCCTGAGGCGTTGTTCAACTTCCTCGCGCTGCTCGGCTGGTCGCCGGGCAGCGAGGAGGAAGTCCTGCCGCGCGAGGAAATCATCAAGCGCTTCAGCCTGGAGGCGTGCAGCAAGTCGCCGGCCGTCTTCGACATCGAGAAGGCCGAGTGGATGAATGGCGAGTACATCAAGGCCATGGCGGGCGAGGCGCTGGCCCACCGCGTGCTGCCGCTGCTCGTCGAGGACGAGTTGTTCGAGGCCGACCCTGAGGCCGAGCGCTGGGACTGGCTGGTGCGGGTCGTGGACCTGATGAAGGAGCGCGCCCGCGTGCTGACCACCTTCACCACCTGGGCCCGCTACTTCTTCACCGATGAGTACGAGTACGAGGATCGGGCGAAGGAGAAGTGGCTCACCCGCGAGGACACGCCCGTGAAGCTCGCGCTGCTAGCCGAGCGGCTGGGCGCCCTCCCCGAGTGGACACCCGAGGCCATTGAGGCCGTGGTGCGCCGCGCTGCTGACGAGCAGAACCTGAAGGCCGCCGAGATGATCCACCCGCTGCGCGCCGCCGTCACCGGCACGACCATCGGCCCGAGCCTGTTCCAGCTGCTGGAGCTGCTGCCGCCGGCCACGGTCGTGGGGCGGCTGCAGAAGACGGCGGAGCTGTGCCGCAGCGGGGCGTTCGCGTAGGGGTCCCGCCCTGCCGCACCTAAGCCAGGTCAGTAGGGCGGGCGGCCTCGCCCGCCCGTGGCTGGCTTGCGCGGGCGAGGCCGCCCGCGCTACTAGGGGAGGTGGCCAGTTACGGGACACCAAACGAGGTTCGGCCCACTCCGATGCGCGGGGAAGGTATGCCATGTTCCGTCCACTGAGCGCCTGTCTGGCGGTACTCGTCCTCATGGGAGTGATGCCGGTGCAGGCGCAGCAGACGGCGTACACGGGCCTCGTATGCCGGGGTGTGGAGGAGTCCGGCCGGCTGATCATCGGCCAGCCGGGCTTCGGCCCCCACCTCATCAGCATCTTCGCCACCGGGCCCAACCCGCTCTCGGCCTCCCAGACCATCACCCAGCATGTCGCCTGGGTGACGGACCCGCTGCACTCTTACGTCCCCGACGGCTTCGGCGCCATGTGCATCTGGGCCCATCCGGACGGCCAGAAGCCCGAGACGCTGCTGGCCCTGCCTGGGCTCAGCGGCTTTGAGCTGAACTACGCCGGCTGGGGCGCCAGGTATGACGCGCTGGCCGATGGGGTCTGGCGGGCCTGCGTGGCCGCCCAGCGCCCTTTCCTGTGGGGCTACGCGGCCGACGACACCCATGCCAGCGGCGCGAAGGGGCTCTCCTGGTTCGCCGCCCGCCTCCCCGAGCGCACCGAGAAGGCACTCAAGCACGCCCTGCGCACGGGCGCGTTCTATGTCAGCAACGGCCCCACCATCGCCAACATCACCGGCACCAATGACAGCCTGACCATCGCGCTCGACCAGCCGGGCGATGTCTGCTGGCTGCGCGACGGCCAGTTCCTCGCCGCGGACAAGGACGAGCCCATCCCCGTGCAAGTCGCCGCCGAGGCGGGCACGAACCGTTGCCTGCAGATGGACCGAGGCGTCACCACCTCGACCCTCACGCTGGGCAAGCTGCCCGTGCCGAGGGCCCAGCTGCAGTTCGTCCGGGCCGTCGTCGGCATGCAGCCGACCAAGATGGCGCAGACGCAGCCCTTCCGCCTCCTCCCCGACGGCCAGATCGCCAACCCCTATCCCGCCGCCGGCGCATGGGTGCGCGGCCAGACGCACAACCACAGCGACACGCCGCCATGGTCGAACGTCGGGCTGCAGCGCTTCCGTCTGGGCTACCAGGAGAAGGGCGAGGCGGCGAGCTTCTGCACCGACTACAGCTACTGGGAGTCGCCGTACCAGTGGGCGCCGGAGGACGGGACGCCGCAAGTGCTAGCGGTGCAGCCGAGCCGCCTCGCTGCCGGGGCGTCGCAGCCCGTGACGATCACCGGGTTGAACTTCGGCGAGGCGCCGCGCGTCCAGTTCGGCGCCCAGGCGGCACAGGTGCTGGAACATGCCCCCAACCGCCTCCGCGTGGCTCTCCCCGGGGGCCTGGCGCCCGGCGCGTACGATGTCGTCGTGGACAACGAGCGCTTCCGGGGCGCGCTGACCCTGGGCTTCGCGGTCCAGAAACCGGATGCCGACACCAGGGGCTGGACCAGCGTGACCTCCGCGGATGGCCTATGCTATGACCGCTGTGTCGCGATCGCCTGCCGGGGGAGCGAAGTCTGGGTGGGCACGATGAACGGGCTGGGGATGCTGCGCGATGGCCAGTGGCGCACCGTGACGACGGAGATGGGCGCTCGCTCGGTCTATGCCATGGCGGCCGACCCGGACGGCTCGGTGTGGGTGGCGACTGAGCGCGGCCTGGCGCACTGCGACGTGACCGGCGCCTGGAAGGCCGAGACCGTCGGGCAAGTGGAGAAAGTGGACAAGAACCGCGCCACCGAGCGCTGGGGCCGCATGCTCTTCGACGGCCAGGGCGCGCTCTGGACGATCAACCGCTGGAGCGCGGGCCTGGGCGTCCGGCGCGACGGCCAGTGGCAACGCCTCACCGCCGCGGCCGATGGCATCCCCACGAACGCCCCGAACACCATTGCCCGCGACAAGTCGGGGACGGTGTGGCTGGGGTACGGCGGCCTGGCGCGGCTGGTGAACGGCACGTGGGAGAAGCTGGCCATCCCGGCGGAGGCCGGCGGCACGACCGTCGCCGCCCTGGCGCCCCTGGCCGATGGCGCGATGCTCGCGGCCATCAACTCTGACCCGGACAAGGGCGCGCTGGTCGTCTTCCGGGACGGCAAGGGGGAAGTCATGCCCCTGAGCCAGACCCGCCTCCCCTCCCCGCGCGTGCGCGATGCGTTGGCCGCGCGCAGCGGTGACATCTGGATCGCCACGGACTACGGCGTCACCCGGTGGGACGGGCGCGGCCAGTGGCGGCACTACGACACGTTGAACAGCGGCCTGGGCTGCAACATCGTCCTGGGCCTGGCCGAGGACGACCAAGGGCGCATCTGGATGGCCACGGCCCGCGGCGTGAGTTCGTTCGCACCGTAAGGGGTCGTCCCCTACAGTTCCTCGAACCGCGGGATCTCCACGTAACGTCCCTCGTCCAGCGAGACGCGGGTCGCAACGCCGATGGCGGCACTCTCGTAGCCGGCCTGCAGGTTGCACAGCGGCTCGCGTCCCTCCTGGCACGCCGCCGCGAAGTCCGCCAACAGCGCCGGGTCGGCTCCCCCATGGCCGGTGTCGCGCGTCGGTCGCTCGCGCCGCTGGTCGCGGTTGCCGTAGCGGCGCGTCACCTCGATGTACGCCACGCCCGTGTCGTGGTTGGCCTCGACATCGAGCTGCGCCTGCGACCCAAACAGCGTCATGTGCATCCCGTAGTACGGCGCGAAGTGGATCTCGTGGTAGCTGCCGACGACGCCGGAAGCGTACTCGATGTTCACGAGGCTGACGTCCTCGACATCGGCGGCCTGTGACCACACGCAGTAGTCCTCGCCCTGCTCCAGCTCCACGCCGGGTGGGTCGAGCCAGCGCTTGTCGTCCATGACGTGCTCGCACGTCTCGCGCCGGTCACAGTCGCGGCAGTGCTTGTCGGCCGGCTCGTCGCCGCCGAAGAAGCGCCTCGCGCCGACGGCCGACACCTGTCGGGGGCTCGACGCCACCAGCCAGTTCATCAGGTCCAGCCCGTGCACGCCCTTCTGCAGCACGAGGCTGACGACGTTCTCTCGCGAGCGTGTCTTGCCGCGCCCGAAGAACTGGCCCTTGTCCCGGCCGACGTACTCGGCCAGGGTGGCGCTGAGCACGGTGCCGATCTCGCCGCTGTCCACGATGGCCTTCACGCGCCCCCACAGCCCCGAGAAGCGCAACTCCAGGAACGTGCCGACCACCAGGCCGCTCTCGCGCCGCAGATGCGCGATCTCCCGCATGTCCTCGAAGGACTGCGCCAGCGGCTTCTCGATGAGCACGTGCTTGCCGTGCCGCAAGCCCTCGCGGGCGTTGCCGGCATGGAAGCGGTCGCCGGTGCCGATGAGCACCGCCGCGATGTCCGCCTCGCGCGCCATGTCCTCGCCGGACCCGTAGAAGGCGATGTCCGGGAACATCATACGGGCGATGTCCAGCATCCTGGGGTTCATGTCCGCGACGGCTTGCAGTTGCGTGTGGGCGCCCTCATTGGCCATGCGCGCGAGCCACAGCCCGCGAATGCCCAGACCGACGACGCCGACCTTCAGTTGCTCCGGCATGTCTGACGTACCCTCCGCTTCTGACGTAGGCCCCTCTGTAGGGCGGGGGCTTGCACCCCGCCGTACAGAGCCCGACAGGAGTGTCGGGCGTACCCCCCCCCGCCCTACAGGGCCCCTACTGCGCCGCCCTGGCCGCGGGCCGCATGTCCGGCACCGCGACCGGCTGGCTGCCGTTCTCGGCCGACATGTGCGCGCAGACCCCTGGCAGTGTCTGGTCGAGGCCCTCGTACACGTCAATGGCGGGCTTGGTGTCATCCAGGATGCAGCGCACGAAGTCATCCACCATGTAGTACTCGCTGGTGCCATGGCCGCCGAGGGTGGCTTCCGGCGGCGCGCCCCGGTGGTTGGTGCCCAGGGGCAACGGGATCTGTGAGGTCAGGCTCGGGTGCCCCTCCAGCCACAGCAGGTGCTTGCCGTCGGGCGTGCGCGGGCTCTCGATCTGGCCCTTGGTGCCGTAGATGCAGAACCAGTGGTGCGCCGGCTCCTTGGCCACCGAAAAGCCGCACAGCTCCTTGATGACGTTCCCCTTGGCGGTCTTGAAGATGCCGACTTCCATGTCGATGTTGCCGATCTCGGGGCGCCGGCGGCAGCCCGTGTGCATGCCCACGGCCGTGACGACGCGGTCCTGCATGATCTGCAGGATCGGGCCGAGGTCGTGCGTCGGGTACAGGATCGGGGGGAGCCGCGTGCGCCAGGTGAGTTTGCCGTCCTGGTCGTACATCAGCCCGCCGAGGTCGTGGATGTACTCGCCTTCGGCGTAGACGATCTCGCCCAGGTCCCCCCGGTGGGCCATCTCGCGGTAAGCCTGGACCCACGCGTAGTAGCACATGTTCTCGGCGAACATGTACTTGAGCTTCGGCGCGGCCTCGACCGCGGCGACCAAGTCGTGGGCCTGCTGCAGGTCGTAGCACGCGGGGACTTCGGACAGCACGTGCTTGCCCTTCTGCATCGCCTCGACGACGCAGGGCACGTGGACCGGCGCGGGGGTGGCGACCAGGATCGCGTCGAGGTCGGCCTCGCAGAACTTGCTGTAGTCATCGAACCAGTAGGGGACGTTGTTCTCCTGCGTCCACTGCTGGGCCAACTCGGTGCGCAGGTCGCAGCCGGCGACGACCTGGCACTCCTTGTGGTGCAGAAAGACGCGGGCGACGCCCGCGCCACGGCGCAGACCGGCGACACCGACTCTCAACATGCCTAATCACCTACTTCTTCATCTCATCGGAGCGGCGAGCGATCTCGTCCTCCAGTTGGCGTAGCGGCCCGTCCGGCTTCTCTTCCTTCAGGATGCCCTTCCGCCGGAGCACCCATAGCAGACCGATGGTCAGCAGCATCCCCACGAGCACGAGCACCAGGATCATCATGGCCGCCCGGCTGCGCTCGGCCTGCGTCACGACCGGGCCCGGCGGGTCAAGCTGCGCCCAGGCCGGGAGCAGCGAGAGACACGCGGTGGCGGCGACGACTGCGGCTCTGCAGAGCCGCGTTCCTACGGCGGTCATGGCTTCACTCCCAGGTCATAGCTCCACAGGCTCGCGCGCGAGGCGAAGTAGAAGCGGCCGTCCTTGAGCACCGGGCCAGCGGTGATGCCCATCGGCGCGTCCGCGACCTTCGTGACCGTGCAGGAGCCCGGCGCGATCTTCACGATGCCGCTGGTGAAGGCTGCGTAGATCATCTTGTCCGGCCCCAGCACCATCCCCGGCCGCACGATGCTGCCATGCTCGCCCAGGTCAACGTCGTTGTGGACGAGCTTCCGCTGGGCGGGGTCGAACGCGAAGAGACGCCCGCCGGCGAGGCCGTATACGAGGCCGTCGGGGCCGAGCACCAGGCTCGGCACCTCCGCGGCGCCTGCCTGCGGCGCGACCTGGAACACGACCTGCTTGGTCTTCCAGTCCAGGATGTAGATGACGGCCTCCTTCGCCAGCGCATGGCCGCCACCCGGGGTCGCGATGCTCGTCCCGCCCACGACGCGGCCATCGGGCAGCGCCACCAGCGCAATGGTGCTCTGATTGGGGACCAGATGCTCATGGTCAATGAGCGTGGCCTGCTCGGTCCTGAGGTTGTAGATCCCCAGGCCCCCGCCGCATAGCCCGTAGCCCGCGAAGCCCGCCATCATGACGTCCTCGCCATTCGGGTGGGCCAGGCAGGCGCGGGGGCGACAGATGTCGCTGTGCCACTCGGCGACCTCGCGCGGGTTCGGGTCATTGCCGAAGCCGCCGTTGAAGGTCTTCGTCGTGTCGTAGAGGTGGAAGATGCCGCTGGAGTACGACGCGGCGGCCAGGATCCTCCCCTGCACCGCCATGGCGCAGAAGTTGCCCCCGCCCACGCGCCGGACCGGCCCCAGGTCAGTCAGCTTATTCTGCGCGGGGTCGTAGCCGAAGAAGTGCATCGGGTGGGCCGACGAGCCATAGATGACGCCATCCGGCCCGGCGACCAGCGAGGTGAGCATGGCGCCGCCCGACTTGAAGTCCAGCGCAACTGCCTTGGTCTCGGCCGTGCCGGGGGTCGTGACCGTGATCGTGCGCTCGGGGAGGTCCAGGCGCACCGTGCGCTTGTCGGGCAGCGTCCCGCTGGATACGCCCCAGCCGAACGGCCCGGGGACCCTCGCGGCGCGCTCCTCGGCCTTGATCGGCTCAGCCTTGCCCTCGAACAGGCGCAGCCACTGCCCACCGGCGCAGCCGTACGCCTTGCCGTCCACGCCGCTGTAGACCGTAGCCGTCCCCGTCTTGCGGTCGGCCTCGTTGAGCAGTTGCCGCCGTTCCTTCGTCTGCGGGTTCAGCGCCGCGATGTTCCACCGTGCGGTACCGATGCCCCCGTAGATCCACCCGGCGCTGTCCACCGCGAGGTAGCTCAGGTACTTCTCGTCCGGGTCGAGCTGCCCGATCTCGACCGTCTCCTTCGTCTTGGTGTTGAACGAGTACACGCGGCTATCGGGATACGTGCCGATGTAGATGAGGTCGCCCGGCCCGTCGCAGAAGGCCTCCCCCACGAAGCAACCGGCCTTGGGGTTGGGCACGCCGTGGTACAGGTACTGGCGCGTGGCGGGGTCGAACTCCAGCAGCGTGGGGCCCGCGCCCGTGTAAAAGCGCCCGTTGCGGCTCATCATCGAGGCGAAGGGGTCGGAGTTCGGCACCCCCTCGGGGTACCAGACCTGCTCGGTGGTGTTCTTGTCGAGGTCCACGACCAACAGGTAGCCACGCGGGCTCTGATCGGTGGTTAGGACGATGGCCAGATTGGCGCCCGAGGCGGCCTGCAGGACCACCAGCCCGCGGCTCTCGGTGACCGGGGCCCCAATCCCCAGGTTCTTGAACCCCGGTTGCGCTACGGCGCCGGTCAAAGCAGTCAGCAAAGCCATGATGAGGACACTCCGCACTGAAGTCACACTCCTTCGCGCAGCCATTTCGCGCTTCGCCCGGGCATTCCTTGTTCGCAAGCAGGAAGCGCGTGACAGGCGCGGGAACTGATGGCTATGCACTCCCGGAAGGCATGGGCGGCCCTGATCGCGATCCTGGCCCTGGCCCTGGTGCTCCGCACCGTCGGCCTGCGCCGCCTCGTGTACACCAACCCGGACGAGGCCCTCTGGTCGTACTTCATCGTCACCGGAGCCCAGTTGTCCTGGCTGTCACCCCACCCGTCCACCAATGCCCTCGCCCACATCCTGAGCTGGGACTACGGCTACCCGCTGTTCGTGGTGGATGATCTGTACGTCCGGGCGCTACAGGCGGTCGGCTTCCCGGTCAACGAGGCGACGCTGCCCCTGCCGCTGGCAGTGTTCGGCACGCTCAACTGCCTGCTGGTCTTCCTGATCGCCAGCCGCGTCGGACTGTGCCGCGTCGGACTGTGCCGCGTGGGGGCGCGTGTCCCCACGCGCCCATGCGGGCGTGAGGACACGCCCGCCCACGCGACCCTCCCCGCTCACGCGACGTGCGCTGCCCTTGTCGCCGCTACGCTCATGGCCGTCATGCCCCTGGCCGTCGGGCGCTCGCGCTCCATCGGCGGCGCGGAGGCCTGCAGCGGCTTCCTGCTGCTCCTGGCGATGCTCCAACTGATGCGCCATATGGAGCGACCCCACGACCGCCGCCGGCAATGGCTCGCCGGGCTGTGTGTGGGGCTCTACCTGTGCGGGGATGTGCAGTTCGTGCTCGGCGGGGCGGTGCTGCTCGGGCTGCTGGCGCTGTGGCCGGTGGGGTCGCGGTCGGTGACCGCTCCCACGCCCGAGGCGGAGGGGGAGGCCGCGGCAGAGCCCGCCGGGGAGCGACCGGTGGACGTCGGCTGGCGTGAGCGGCTGCGCCTGCTCTGGCGGCCCGGGGTGCTCCTGCCGCCACTCGTTCTGTTCGCTCCCTATGTGCCGGCCTGGCTGTATGCCATCCACCTGGGCTATCGCAACCAGACCTACCTCGGCACCGTCCTGGCCGAGCACAAGGCCGACTGGGGCTTTCACCTGCTGCCCTTCGGCCGCGATCTGGCCCAGAACCTGGGGGTCTTCCCGTTCCTGGCCCTCCCGGTGCTGCTGTGGTACTTCGCGCGCCACTGGCGCCGCCCCCAGCAATGGCTCCTGCTGTGGATCGGCGTGACTGCGCTCCCGTTCATCTTCGCCATCACGAGCACCGTGACAGAGGCCTCCGGCTACCACGAGCACCTGGCGGCCGCGCTGGCCATCGCGCTGGGCCTGGCGCTGAGCGCCCTGTCGAGGCCGTTGGAGGGGCCGGCTATCAGCCGGCCCGTCGTGGGCTGCTCGAAAGGCGCGGGCCGGCTAGTAGCCGGCCCCTCCAACGGCACCGCCCGCGGCCTGGCGGCTGCCATGCGGGCCGTCACCGCGCTGGTAATTGTGGCGACGTTGCTGGTCACGCTCGGGGGGGTGTTCCGGGTGACGCCGCTGGTGCCGCTGTGGCCGGCGACGAAGATCCCCTACGGGGGCCTCGTGCCCAATAGCGGCATGAAGGCGGCAGGCTGGTGGGTGCGGCAGAGCCTGCCGCCCGACGCGCCGGTCTTCGCGGCCCACGACCCGGCCGTGGCCTACTGGTACATGGGGCGGGAGTGCGTGACGGGCGGCCTCGTCCCCACCCCCCAGCGCAAGCAGGCCCTGCTGGCGAACGCCCCCCGACTGGCGGCCGCGGTCATTCCAGGGCAATTCGCCGCCTACCCGCCGGACTTCATGCGGCAGCTTGGCTTCACGGGCCGCATCTGCGTACTGGAGGGTGGCGTGGAGCGGCTCAACATCTACACCCGCACCGGCACCCAGGTCACGCTCACGACCGAGGCCACCGATCCGCTCTACAACGCGGCCATCCGCACTCCCCTCGCCATCATCCCCCCCGGCTGGCCCTACGCCCCCGGCAAGCCAGTGAACGCTGGGCCGTAGGTGTCCTGTAGGGCGGGGGCTTGTACCCCGCCCCCTGTGGCACTCACTGAACGGATGGGCGGGGTACAAGCCCCCGCCCTACACAGGACCGTCCGCCTACAGCCCCACCAGCACCCTCCCCGGGTCCGTGGACAGGAACGGCGGGAGCTTCGGGTCCAGGAAGACCCGCAGGTCTTCACAGGCCCCCGTCGCCGCGGCGCCGACCTTCAGCGACCAGACCTTGCCGTCCATGCCCGGCTGGACCTTCACGGTCACCGCCGTCTGGCCGGTCTGGATGGTGTCACCTGTGCCCGCCACCGTGCCGTCCGGGGCGAAGACCTGCAGCTTGCCCGTCTCGCCGGGGGCGTCGGTCTCGAGGCGGAGGGTGAACTCCGCCATGCCGGCCGGGACGCTGAAGTACAGCGTGGGCTGCCCGCCCAGGAACGAGAATTCGCGCCCTGCAGCGGCCATGCCCCTGAGCGGCGAGATGATGCGGGCCGCGTTCGAGCCGGACACGGCGATCACTGTATACACGCCCGGTGCGGCGTCCCGGAGGTCCACCTTGCCCGACTCCTCCAGGTTGGCCTCGCCCTGCGCGACGGTCTTGCCGGCTTCGTCCAGCACCACATAGGCGACCGGGTTAGTGTAACGGCCCAGCCGGCGCAGTTGCACTTCGGCGCTGAGCTTCTCACCAGGCGAGACGACCAGCGCCGCGACCTGCTGTGTGCGGATGACCGGGGACACCGCCAGCGCCTTCTCCCCCACCTTCGCGTCCGGCAAGGCCAGCCGCACCTTGCCCACCAGGCGCTTCTCGGGCTCCTTGATCGGCGCGGCCTTCGCTCGGGACATAAAGTTGTGCTTGAACATGACTGTATCGAGCGTGAACTGCTGGTTCTGCTCCACGCCGGCCACGAGGGCCTCGATCTCGTCGCGCGTGGCCTTGACCGGCCGCAGGCTGTACTGGTGCAGCAGCGAGGTGAACTTCAGGAAGTCCTGCGTCATTCTGATGCGCCGACGCTGCCTGTCGGTGGCGGCGAGAGGCGCGATCTTGTCCAACTCCCCCGCCAGTAGGCCATAGTCCTCGTCCCCCAGCAGGGGGCTGCGGTTGCCGCGCTCGCGGCACTTCTTCACGATCCCCTGGAAGAACGCCCGCATGCCGGGGCCGGCCGGGCCGTACATGCCACTGTAGTAGTCGGCCAGGATCGGCTCCAGCGGCTGGCGGGAGTTCCACATGAGCTTGGCGGCCAGGTAGAAGTTGATGGCCGCCGAGCCACATTCCGGCTCGGCCTCGGCGCTGGCGCCGATGAACCCCCGCTTGACGAGCAGGGGGAGGTCGTCCGCGAGGCTGTAGCCGGCGCAGACGCGCGCCATGCCGTCCTCCTCGCCCACCAGCGACACCCAGTACTCGCGGATCATCATCTTCTGCGCGACCTTGTCCCAGCCGTCCATGATCCCCATGAACTTCGCGTTGTTGGGGCACGAGGGGTCGGCCATGGCGTGGATGTTGCAGCCCACGTAGCCATAGTGCGCCAACGCAGTCAGGACATTCGGCTCGGCCTTCACGTCGGTGGGCGGCTCGACGGTCCCGGCGTACGCATACCAGGCCAGGACCTTGCCGGGGTGCTTCCTGGCGATCTCCCGCGCGACGGCGTTGACGAACAGCAGCGTGCGGCGGGCCTTGTACTGGTTGCGCTGGTCGCGCTGCTCGGGCGGGTCCTGGGCCTTGCAGGCGTCGCACTGGCACCAGCCGTAGCCGTCGTTGGGCGACAGCGAGAAGCTCGCGGCCTCGGGGTGTTCGGTGAAGTGCCTGTCCGCGGCGGCGACGGCCAGGGCGATGACCTCGGGGTTGCTCGTGCAGGGCTGCCAGGCCTCCTGCTCACCCGGCACATGGCGCTCGGCTCCCCACAGCGGGAAGTACTCCGGGTGGGTCTTGCCATGCTGCGCCGGGGGGACGACGCGGGCCAGGTTGTGCCCGGCGCTGAAGCCTACCCCGCCCATCCGGTTGCGCTTCTGCCACAGGCGATAGCCGCCGATCTGCCATTGGGGCCGTCCGCCGTACGCATACCACATGTTGCGGTCAATCATGTCGGGGTTCTGGACCTCGCTCAGGGCCGGGAAGGAGACCGTGGGCTTGTTCGGGATCTCCTCGCCCAGGTCGCCGGGGAAGAACCAGCGACAGCCGAGGCGCTGAAGCACCTCGTACGCGCCGAAGACCAGCGCGGTGGGCTTCCGGGCGGTGATGACGAGGCGGCCCTTGCCGTCGCAGAACAGCACGAAGCCGTCGTCCCTGACCTGGGCAGCGAGGGCCATGGCCTCGCGTGAGCCTGCGACCGCGGGCAGGTCGGAGGCGGAGGCCACGATGACGAGGCCGCCGGAGGGCGCCTCCGGCATCTCGGCGGCGAGCGTGAAGGCTCCGCCGCTCATCTTGCCCAGGAAGGTCTGCACGGCCTGGCCGGCTTCCAGGGCCTCGGGCGCCTGACCGACCACGACGATGGTGGCCTCAGGCTTGCCCTCGCGGGCGAGCGAGAGGTCCGCAGAGGCGATGGTTACCGTCAGCAGGGCGGCAGCCAGGATGAGTGTGGTGCGCATAGGTCCACCTCGAGGCTTGGTCTGTGACATCATCGTCAGGGCCTGCGGCCAACCGTCCCGCGGACGGGACGGCACCATCCCCGGCCCCGACCCAGGAGTGTTCCCGACTTACCGTTCCCGCCTTACCGTTCCCGCCGTCATCCTTCCCAATACGACTGCAACTCCAGGAAGTTGCACAGGATCTCCTGGCCCGATGTGGCGCCCTCGGCGCCGTCGCTGATCACGACCGTCGCCGTGGGGCCTGTCGCACGGAAGGTGATGTTGTGCATGTTCAGGCCGGCCGGGTTCTTGGCGTTGAAAGGACCCACAGTGTGCGAGTAGCAGCTCTTGAAGGGGTACTGGAAGGTGTGGGCCGGGACGAGTTCCGCGCCCTGCACTTCCACCCGCACCGGCAACACCGCCGACCGCGAGAGGCCCTTCTGCAGGTCTGTGTAGTCGGCGCTGATCATCTTGAGCGAGTACATGCGGCCCGGCTTCAGGCCCCGCGCCGTCTGCACGACACGGTTGGTCTGCCCCTCGACGCGCTTGAGCAGCAGGAAGTTGTCGCCCCGATGGGTCATGGGATAGCGCCCCTCCAGGAAGCTCAGGCCCGCCATGCTCCCGGTCGTGATGGCGCCGGGGGCAGCGGGATGTGCTTCCCAGCCGTCCAGGCCACGGTCGAAGTCCGGGTTCTGCAGGTGTGTCAGTTCGTAGGTGTCAGTGAGACGGTCGCCACGCCCCTCGATGCAGTAGTGGCGGTAGAGCTTGCCGGTCCAGCGGATGATCTCCTCCTCGGAGTAGGCCGACAGGTACGAAGTGACGCCGTACAGCCCAAACAGCGCCGGATCGTTCGCCAGGACGTTCATCTGCAGGTCCATGAAGGCTTTGTAGTCCACCGCGGGGTCAATGTTGCAGCCCTCGGGCGGAGTGGAGATGAGGAAGCCCGTGACGATGAGCAACCGCGGCACAATGCCGGGCTGGGCCTTCGCCCATTCCTGAACGGTCGCGACCAGCGGGCCCTGGATGGCCGCCCGGGCGTCCACTTCCGTGTGCTCCTCGGGCAGGTAGCGCTCCAGCGCGCAGGCCCACCCGGCGTCGAGACAGGTCTGCGCAAACTCGCGGCTGGCCTGGGCCGGGTAGAGTGGCCCGCAGTAGGGGTAGAAGACCTTGCTCTTGAAGCGCGGATCGTCGCGCAGGCGCTTGAGGGCGGCGTGCCAGGACTGCCAGACGGGCTGGTCGCCGGCGCCGAACTCGTCCACGATCATGCCGTCCAGCAGGGCCTCGTCTACCCGGCCGTTCTTCTCCCACGCGGCGAAGACCTCATCGGCCGTGGGGACCTCGGGCTTACCCAGACCCGGCAGTGGTGTCTCGACGATCCAGCGCTTGCCCTGGCGCTTCCACTCGCCCCAGCGCTCGCGCTCCGTGTCGGCCCCGCGGCTGACTGCCAGGTTGATATTCGGCAGGATATGTTTCTGCAGGAACTCCCAGTCCGTCGGCCCGTAGGGCTTCAGTTGTGGGCCGCAGTCCACGCGGCAGTAGCCGATCTCGGGGATCGAGCGCACGACCACGCGGGCGGCCTTGCCTCCGCCCAGGCAGCGGATCACCAAGTCGTGCGGGCCCTTCCCGAGCCGCCGCATGGCCTCTGAGGGCGTCGCCGTCGCGCAGTCGTGGGTGAACAGCTTTGCGGTGTCACCGGCGTCGGGCACCGTAGCCTCGACCGAGCCGCCCTTCCCCGCTCCGGCCACCTGGACGTACACCCACCCCTCACGCGGGTTGGTGAAGCGAATCCGTGTGTCCTTGCTGATGTTGCTGACGTTGCGCAGCTCGCTGACGAAGTTGTTGAGCACCTTGATGTTGGGGTCGGTGGTGGCCCACGACGGGGGCTTCGGCCAGTTCACCGTCACACTTGCCGGGAGGCCAAGGGCGCCCTTCGCGGTGACGGCGACGGCTGTGAGCGTGTAGGCGCCCGGCTTGAGGCTCTCGGCCTTCAGGACGGCGGTGGTCCGGGCGTAGCTCTCCATACCGGGGAGGCGCTGCTGGACCACCGGGCTTCGGCCACCGGCCGGGGTGAGGGCCAGTTGCAGGGCGGTGCCCGCCGGAACCTCGCCCAGGCCGCGCAGGTCGAGACGGGCGATGATCTGCCGGGCGGCATACGCGGCGACGGCGGTCATCTCGACCCGGTGGGTCAAGTTGGTGGTGAGGTAGGCGTGATGCACCTCCTCGGCCGACAACGCCCGGTCGTAGACCTGGACCTCGTCAATCAGCCCGCAGAACGTCTTGCCCTTCGTCCACTGGGTGGAGCCCTTGCTGGTGCCCAGGAAGAAGCTCTCGGTCGCGGGGATCTTCCCCGCCTTGCCCTGCACCGAGCCGGCTAGCTCGCCATCTACGTACAGGCGCATCAGGCCGTCGCCGTACGTACCGACCACGTGGTGCCACGCCCCGGGCGTGACGGGGGCCTTGACGTTGACCTCGCTGTTCCCGGTGTACCACCAGACCTTCCCATCAGTGTAGTAGGTCAGGCCGTAGTTGTGGTAGGCCTTGCCGGCAATCCCGGGCTCACCCACGGCCGGGATCTTCTCCGGGCGTACCCAGACGGCCAGGGAAATGGCCTGTTCGGGCGCCAGGGCCGGGGCGGGCGGGCACTCCACGAAGTCGTCCACCCCGTCGAAGCTCAGGCACCAGCCGTCACCGTTCTTGACCCACGCGGCCCCGTGGATCGTCGCCGTCAGGCCCACGACGGTGTCCCTGGTGGTGGTGCCAGAACCCTCATCGCACTTGAAGTCCGCCAGCAGGCCCTGTTGGGCCAGACACGGCAGGGCCAGGATCAGGGGAAGCACGACAGCCAGCACGAGCCGACAGACGCGCATCGTGGTGTCCTCCTTGGGGCGTGCTGGCATGGCTTTCGCCGCCGGCGGCGGGCGCTCCTGCGCCCACTAGGGGGGCGCAGCTATTGACAACCGGCGGGTGGGGCTGGCAAAATGTTAGGATTGCGGTTCAGGAAACCGTCAAGAAGGCCGGGGGAGCTCGAACTTCCGGCCACGGCGTTTGTCTAAGAAGCAGAGATGAAGAAGATGAATACGCTCAAGCGTGCGACCGTCGCGGTCGCATGCACAGTGATGATATGCCTTCTGGCTTGGCTGCCGGTGCTGGTCTACGGAGCCACGCCGCGGCCTGCTGCCCCCGCCCGGCCCGACACCGGAGCGGCGACGGCGGCGGTCCCGTCCAATCCCCTCGTGGAAGCCCTCCCGCAGGCCTGGGGCAACCCC